>CACXGR010000139.1 GCA_902767235.1 uncultured Lachnospiraceae bacterium
ATTTTCCAGCGAAAACCTGAGATCCGGAATGAACTCTATTCTGCTTCGCATGCACAGGGGAGAGTCGCTGGATCAGATCATCGCTGACATCTCCGACGGCAGATATGCCGATACCACTGATTTCGAGAAGCGGTATGTGAAGGGCGCCCTGGTGGACGACGTCTACCAAGGCGACATGCCCAGCATTGATTTCACGGTCAAATACATGAATTATATGCTGGAGATCAGCCGCGCCGAAGGCAGAGAGAACAAAGCGAACGGATCGATCCTCTTCCCCTTTGACGAAGATTTCGGCACACCGCTCGATCTGAATCCCGCCGGTACGATCTCGACAGACATCTTCCGGCTCATCGAATGGTCAGGCTTCGTGAAATCTACCGCCTCCAACGAGACCACCTACCAGACCGGCGGCAAATCCGTGAGCGGCAAAGGCATGAACAAAGACGATTCCGGCGACACTGACGCCGAAGCTGCG
Organism: uncultured Lachnospiraceae bacterium; assembly: GCA_902767235.1. Classification (GTDB taxonomy): domain Bacteria; phylum Bacillota; class Clostridia; order Lachnospirales; family Lachnospiraceae; genus CAG-791. The sequence continues at coordinate 476 of CACXGR010000139.1, forward strand.
GACGATGTAAGTGCCGAAGGAACTGCGGATGTCTTCCTGCCGGCTGCCGATGAGGAGCTGCCTGCTGCTGCCAAGGATGCCGCTGCCGATCACGCTGCCTCGGAAGGCGCTGCTGCTATCAAGGATGCCGCTGCCGATCTTGCTCCTGCGGATGGCACCGCTGCGGATGGCGCCGCTGCGGAAACCGGCGATTCTGTGCTTCCCGCTGACGGCAATGACGCTGCGCCCGCCGCTTCCGATCAGAATGCCGGCGCTCCCGATACAGACGCTTCCGGTCAGGATACAGCCGCTCCAGGTCAGGGCACAACCGCTTCCGATCAGGGCACAACCGCTCCCGATCAGAGCGCAACCGCTTCCGGTCAGGACACAGCCGCTCCCGATCAGCGCGCAGACGCTTCCGATCAGGGTAAGACCGCTTCCGGGTCATCCGGGGAAGCTTCTGATCCGGCAGCCTCCAATCTTGCAGACACGGAAGAATCCGCCGAAGGAAATACTGCTGCAGAAGCTTCTGAATGATCTTTTTGCAAAATAGCACCGCAAAGAAAAAGGCGGCCGTGCCGGGAAATGATTCCCGGCACGGCTGCCTTTTTGATGTATACTCATTTGATCTTCACTGTTTTGACATTGCTCCAGACGGAGTAGTACTTGACCCCTTTGATCTTTCTGTAGGTCCTGACCCGAACATAATACTTCTTTCCTTTGGTCAGGCCGCTGATCGTCTTGGTGAGGACCGTGTTCTTCCTGACCCAGGCGCTCTTCGCGCGGGTGAAGTCGCGGGACGTCGAGTACTGGATCTGATAGCCGGTCGCCGTTTTCCGCTTTCTCCACTTTACGGTCATCTTGCCGGCCGATCTGGCGGCGGTGCTCGTAAGGACCGTGGTCACAGGCTTGACCAGGACCGTGACGGTCTTGGTCGTCTTGCTGTAATTGTTGTACTCGCGCGCTGTAATGGTGATCGACGCCTTTCCGATATAGCCGGCCTTGATCGTCACGACGCCCTTCGCGTTCACGGTCACGGATCTGGAGTTGGACCGGTAGAGCGGCGTCCCGTTGGCGATCTGCGCCCCCAGGCTGAAGGAGCGGGCCTTCGCCGAGTATTTTTTGACAATGTTGCCCGCCTTGATCGTGTTGGCGGCTTTACGGATGGTAAAAGTCTTCTGAACCACGCCCGTGTAATTGCCCCGGCCGGTGATCCTGACGATCGCCGTGTTCTCGCCGGCGTTCACATTGTTCTCATAGGAAACGGTGTAATCCGTCCCTTGCGTGAGTGTGACGTCTCCGTCCCTGATCACGATCGGCGGCGTCTGCGCTTTCCCGCTGTAGGTCCCTGCCTCAATGCCGGCAATGGTCAGCATGCTGACGGGCTTTTTCAGCCTCGCGATCGGGACCTGGGATCCCTCCCGGCTCTCGCCGCACACCGCGCAGTGTATGGACCGCGAGCCCTCCGCCGTGTAGGTGGGCTCTCGATCAGTCTTGTAGTCCGTCTCCCACTCGTGGCCCTTGGCGGGAACGGCTTCTGTGATCCTTTCTCCGCAGATGGCGCACACTTTTTCGTCCAGGCCTTCCCCGGTGCAGGTCGGCTCCTCGGCGCGCACCCAGTCGCCGAATTCACACTGCCCGTACGCGTGGGGCCTTAAGGTAAGCGGTTCCTCTCCCCACAGTGCGAGCATGTCGTCCTCATAGATATAGCTGATGGTCTTTCCGGTGTCCAGC
>CACXGR010000140.1 GCA_902767235.1 uncultured Lachnospiraceae bacterium
CGAAAGGGCGGCGGAATGGAGAGGAATATGAAAAAGATAGAGCTCGGCTGTTATGTGATCGGAATGGTCCAGACCAATTTTTACTACCTGCACAGGGAAGGGGAGAAGGAGACGATCGTCTTTGATCCCGCCGACTACGGCAGAGAGATCTATGAGGAGCTCACAAGGAAGGGGCTTGAAATCAAAGCGATCTTTCTGACCCACGGCCACTTTGACCACATCCTGGGCGTTGCCGCGCTCAGGGAGGCCAGCGGCGCACCCGTATACGCGAGTGAGCTGGAGAGGGACCTGCTCGCAGATCCCGATCTCAATACGTCCTCCCAGCTGCGCCGCGCCTGCACACTGGAGGCGGACCATTATCTGAAGGACGGAGAAAAAGTGACGGAAGCCGGCATCACTATGCGCATGATCTCCACGCCCGGGCACACAGAGGGCAGCTGCTGCTATTATATCGAAGGCAGCGAGACAGGCGGCGATCCGATCCTGATCAGCGGCGATACGCTCTTCGAGGGGTCTGTCGGCCGCACGGACCTGCCGACGGGAAGCATGCATGAGATCGTGGAATCGATCCGGACGAAGCTGTATATACTGCCGGACAGCACGCAGGTCTATACCGGACACGGCGGATCTACGTCGATCGGGTATGAGAAGAAGAACAATTTCTTTGTGACGGCGTGAGCGTTGATCGATCAAAACAGCCCGGGAGACCGGGCCGGGAAACCGAAGTAAGAACTGAAAATGATAGCGGTTGTAAATAAAGAATTATACAGATATGAAATACACTCTCTCCTGAAGGCTTTTTATCCGAAGGAGACAGTCAAAGTATTTATCGGAGAGCCGGACATTAGGAAGTATCCTGAACCGGCTTTTTTGCGTGCGCAGTTCGGGGAGGATCACATCGAGATGACCCTTGATCCCGCGGGCGCGCCGGATGCGGCCTTAAAGAGCGGGATCACATTGTCGCGGCAGGCGCCGGAGGGCATCCTCTTTAACGAAAAGAGCCCGGCGCTCAAGACAGCGGCCAAGCATCTGCTCTATGAGCTGCTGTCCGAATTTACGGGAGAAAAGCTCCCCTGGGGGGAACTGATCGGGATCCGCCCCACAAAGATCGCCATGAACAGACTGCGGGCGGGGGATACGCCCGGCCAGGCTGCGGCATATATGGAGAGAGAACACCTTGTGAGCGGTCAGAAGGCGGCGCTGGCCGCTGAGATCGCAGACCGGGAGAGGAGGATCCTTTCAAAGATCCATTATGAGGATGGATACAGCCTTTACGTCGGCATTCCCTTCTGTCCCACGACCTGTCTCTACTGTTCCTTCACTTCCTTCCCACTGTCCTCATGGAGAGAAAGGGTGGATCTTTATCTGGATACACTTGAGCGGGAAATGGAAGCCAGTGCGCCCCTTATGGAGGGCAGGATACTGGATACGCTCTACATCGGAGGCGGCACACCCACCACACTGGAGCCGGAGCAGTCGGAGCGGCTGATCCGTATGATCAGGCAGTATTTTGACCTGGGATCGCTGCAGGAGTTTACCGTGGAAGCGGGGCGGCCTGACAGCATCACAGAGGAAAAGCTGGCTGTGCTCAGGGCAAACGGCGTCAGCAGGATCAGCGTCAATCCGCAGACGATGCTGGACAGAACGCTGAAGTTCATCGGAAGGCAGCACAGCGCGTCTGACACCGAGAAAGCGTTCAGGATGGCCAGAGAGGCCGGTTTCGACAATATAAACATGGACATCATACTGGGCCTTCCCGGTGAAACACAGGACGATGTGCAGTACACGATCGACAGGATCACAGAACTGGGCCCGGATGATCTGACGGTGCACTCCCTGGCGGTCAAGAGAGCTTCGAAGCTGGCCCGATGGATCGAACAGAACGGATTTTCCTCCATTAACAACACCGACGGCAGTATGGCGATCGCTGCAGCGGGTGCCGCGGAAATGGGAATGCATCCCTATTACCTGTACCGGCAGAAGAATATGTCCGGCAACTTTGAGAACGTCGGATATGCCAAAGAGGGGAAGGCCGGGATCTACAACATCCTGATCATGGAGGAAAAGCAGTCGATCCTGGCGCTGGGAGCAGGCAGTATTTCCAAAGGCGTCTTTGCGGGCGGGAGAATAGAGCGCTGCGACGACGCCAAGGAAGTGGAGGTCTATATCGATCACATCGAAGAAATGATCGAAAGAAAGAGGAAGCTGTTCGGCTGAAAAATATTCTTGCAAATTGGAAGACAACTATGTTATAGTACCCGATGTTTGTCCGGTTTGGGCGCGACGATTCTTACAAAATACCGCGCATGAACAAATTGACCGACAATTCGGCGCGGCTTACGGAAGGCCTTATGAAGCCCCGGACAGCTCAATAATAAGAACGATGATGTGAGGTAGAAATGGCAGCAGCACGCAGGCGCAAACATAATCTCGTGATCGTGGAGTCACCGGCCAAGGTCAAGACGATCAAGAAGTTTCTCGGCTCCAACTACGAAGTGACGGCAAGCTACGGACATGTCAGGGATCTTCCCAAGAGCAGAATGGGCATAGATGTGGATAACGATTATGAGCCCAAATATATCACGATCCGCGGCAAGGGTGAACTGCTGGCGGATCTCAGAAAGAAGGTCCGCAAAGCCGACCGCATCTATCTGGCGACGGACCCTGACCGAGAGGGAGAGGCGATCTCATGGCATCTCGTGGCCGCGCTCAAGCTGGACGAGATGAAGGACAAAGAGGTCTACAGGATCACATTCAACGAGATCACCAAGAAGGCGGTCACGGAGTCACTCAAGAATGCCAGGAGCATTGACATGAACCTTGTGGATGCCCAGCAGACCAGGAGGATCCTGGACAGAGTAGTGGGATACAAGATCTCCCCGCTTCTGTGGGAAAAGGTCAAAAGAGGCCTTTCCGCCGGCAGAGTGCAGTCCGTGGCACTGCGCATGATCGGCGACAGGGAAGAAGAGATCAACGCTTTTATCCCCAGGGAGTACTGGACGCTGGATGCGATTCTCGACGTGGAGGGGCAGGATTCACCTGTCACCGTACACTACTACGGAAGACGCGCCGGTGAAGACGGAAAACCGGTCAAGGAAGAACTGGCCAGGGAAGAAGAGGTCACCGCGATCACGGATGCTCTGAGGAAAGCTCCGTTCAAGGTGGACGAAGTCAAGCGGTCCGAGAGGAGCAGAAAAGCCCCTCTTCCCTTTACGACTTCCACACTGCAGCAGGATGCGAGCAGGGCCTTAAACTTTTCCACGCAGAAGACGATGCGCATAGCACAGCAGCTCTATGAAGGCGTGGAGATCAAGGGGAGCGGCACCGTGGCGCTGATCACGTATCTGAGAACGGACAGCACGCGTGTCTCCGACGAAGCACAGGCGGCAGCCGCGGCTTATATAAGCAAAAAATACGGAGATCAGTACCTCATGGGCGACGAGAGGAGCGGAAAGAGCGATGCCAAGATCCAGGATGCGCATGAAGCGATCAGGCCCACAAATCTGGAGCTTTTGCCCGCATCCATCAAGGAATCCCTCTCCAGGGACCAGTACCGCCTCTACCAGCTGATCTGGAAGCGCTTCCTGGCCAGCAGGATGAGCGCAGCCAGATACCAGAACATGCAGGTCCGTGTCGCCGCCGGCGATGACTATCTTTTTACAGCTTCGGCGTCCAGACTGATCTTCGACGGATTTCTCAGCGTCTACAATCAGGACGAGAGCGCGGACAAAGCGGCGGATCTCAAGATCGACCTGACGCGCGACAGCGTCCTCTCGCTTCGGGAATTTGACGGGAAGCAGCACTTCACGCAGCCTGCTCCGCACTATACCGAAGCCTCTCTGGTCAAGGCGCTGGAAGAACAGGGGATCGGACGTCCCAGCACCTACGCCCCTACGATCACCACGATCCTGGCCAGGCACTATATCGTCAAGGAGGATAAGAACCTCTATATGACGGAACTGGGAGAAGTCGTCAATTCGATGATGAAGAAAGCCTTCCCCACCATCGTGGACCCGGACTTCACCGCCCAGATGGAGGGCCTTCTTGACGGCGTCGCAGAGGGAAGCGTCAAGTGGAAGACCGTGATCAGAAACTTTTACCCGGATCTGGACGAGGCGGTCAGACAGGCGGAGATCGATCTGGAAAAGGTCAAGATCGCGGATGAAGAGACGGACGAAGTCTGTGAGAACTGCGGCAGGAATATGGTGATCAAGTACGGACCCCACGGCAAGTTTCTCGCCTGCCCGGGATTTCCGGAGTGTCACAACACAAAGCCGTATTATGAGAAGATCGGCGTGAGCTGTCCCAAATGCGGCAAGGATATCGTCATTAAGAAAACAAAGAAGGGCCGCAAGTATTACGGATGTATGGGAAATCCGGAGTGCGATTTCATGAGCTGGCAGAAACCCTCCGGCAAAAAGTGCCCCCGCTGCGGAGGCATGATGCTGGAGAAGGGAAACCGGCTGGTGTGTGCAGACAGAGACTGCGGATATGTGGAAAACAAACCGGAAGAGTGATGCTGCGATCTGATCCGTGATCGGATGGAGCGGAAAGCGAATTATCAGGAAAGGCCAGGTGGCAAATTGAACAGGTCTCAGACGATCGGCAATGTCAAATTGCTGGATAACACTAGAAAAATCGAAAGACTTCTTCACAACAATGATACCGGAAAGGTAGTATTCAGCGATATATGCAGGGTGATGAGCGATGTCCTCGAATCCAACATCCTTGTGATCAGCAAGAAAGGAAAAGTGCTCGGTTTCGGAGAGTACAGTGAGATCCCGGTCCTGGGCGATCTGATCACGGATCAGGTCGGAACATTTATCGACCACGCGCTCAACGAGAGATTTCTGGGCGTGCTCTCGACCAACGAGAACGTGAACCTGGGGACACTGGGATTTATCCGTGAGCGGGATTGCGACAATACGGGGATCATCGCTCCCATCGAGATCGCAGGCGAGAGACTGGGAACTGTCTTCATCTACAAGAACGACGCGGGATTTGATATCGACGATATCATCCTGTGCGAGTACGGCACGACCGTGGTCGGCCTGGAGATGCTCAGAGCCGTGACCGAGGAGACCGCGGAAGAGAACCGGAAGATCAGCGTCGTCAAATCCGCCATCAATACGCTCAGCTATACGGAGATGCATGCGATCGTGCATATCTTCGAGGAACTGAGCGGCACGGAGGGCATCCTTGTCGCCAGCAAGATCGCGGATAAGGCAGGGATCACCAGAAGCGTCGTGGTCAATGCGCTCAGAAAGTTTGAGTCGGCGGGCGTGATCGAGTCCCGCTCGTCCGGCATGAAGGGCACATATATCAAGGTGCTCAACGACGCCATCTACGGGGAACTGCGGGAGCTCAAAAAGCAGGTGGAGCCGGAGAACTGACCGCTGTGGTACGCAGATCCTTATATGACAAAACATGAAAAAAGAGAGAAGTTCGCGCAAGAAACACTTGTGCGAACTTTTTGCTTGTGTTAATATTCTAATGTTGCGTAATATTAAGCACGCATTTTCGGCATATACCGGTGCTCTACCCGGGCTCTGACCCGGCAGGGTGGTAGCGAACCTTC
>CACXGR010000141.1 GCA_902767235.1 uncultured Lachnospiraceae bacterium
GCCGCGCCCGCAAAGGGCGTCGCTCACCTCACCACTGCCGCGCCCATGAGCTGCGTCAGATTCATAAAGCGCGTCAGAAGAAACAGTGCACAGCAGACTGCCGCGTAAATTCCGTCCGAGAGCGCCCACCCCTTCTGCTGCGCATAGTAAAATTCTCCGTGGTATCCCCGCAGGAGCATGGAGGCGTACAGTTCCTCCGCCCGGTCCATGCTGCGCAGAAGGAGCTGTCCCAGAAAGGATCCCCAGGCCGAGTAGTGGATGCCTTTCTGGCCCGGCGCGCGCAGTCTGTAGGCCTCCGACATCACCGCCACTTCCTCCGCCATGACAGCCGCATAGCGATATGTGAGCAGGAGGAGCGTTACCAGTTCCCCGGGCACATGGATGGCCCTGAGCGCCCCGCACACCGCCTCGATCCGGGTCGTCGCCATCAGAAGGTAAGAAGCCATGAGGCAGAAGACGCCTTTCATCATCAGCGTCACCATCGAGATCATGCCCGTTGTCACCACAAAGGAGCCGACAGCAAAGGCCGGCGTCCTGTCCAGGATTGGATTGAAGATCCCCACGGCGCACACTAACGGCAGCACAAACCGGAGCTTGTAAAAGCATGCCGACATTGCGCTGCCGCTTACCGCGAACAGAATGACCGGGTAGAAGACCATGAAGATCAGTCCGCTCATATTCAGTTTGTCAAAAGATACCACCGCTGCGATATAGGCCACTGTCACCAGGAGCTTGGCGCCCGCGCAGATCCTGTGGATCGGGGAGTCCCCCGACGCGAGCTCGTCCATCTCCCGCAGATCACGGATCGATCTCTCGATTTTGTCGTTCATAGTTCTCCTGTTGACGTCAGATGCGCGGCGTCACTGCGCTGTGACACACAGGCGCCTCGCACAGTCCGGGCAGAAGCCCGGTTGTGAAGTCAGGTATTCTTTTTGCGGAAGAAGCGCCCCGCCATGCAGATCGCCAGAGCAGCCGCCGCGACCATCGCGCTGCCGGCAATGCCGGACACAGTAGTCCCCATCGGGTTGTCGCTCCCCGCGAATGCATAATCAGGCAGGAAAGACGTCTTCTCCTGGATCGAAGCCGCGGTCTCCGAAACTGCACTGCTGTTGCCGAAGTTCTCCTCGTCCAGTCCCATGTTGGCGCTGTAGCCCGCCTCCTGGTTGCCGAAGAGCGCCCACTCCAGTCCGTCCGGATTGGCGCTGGCAAAGTGGGAGAAGATACCGCCCACCAGCACGGCCGCCACAGCCAGTGAGGCGATAACAGTGGTCAGAGATTTCTGGTTTCCGCGTGCCGCCTCATCGGAGACGTCCACATCGCGCAAGAGTTCCGGCCTTGTCGCATAGACGAAGGTCAGGACTGCCGCCGTGATCAGGCCCTCCACGAGGCCGATCGCCAGATGAATGGGCTGCATCAGCGCGCAGAATGCGCCAAAGGGAAGCTCAGTGATGCCCGAGAGCGTCGTCTCCAGGACCACGGAAAAAGCGCCCATCTGAAGGGTCAGGACGCAGCCGATGATCGAGGCGATGATGATCCTGGCGCGCTGCGCTTTTTGGGCGCCCATATTGCTGAACCATGACCCTCTCATGATCGGGCGCCATATGAGGAAGTATCCCACAAAGCACCCGTAAAAGGCCATGTTCCATATGTTGGCGCCAAGCGCCATCAGCCCTCCGTCGGCAAAAAAGAGACACTGGATCGTCAGTACCACGATCATGGACAGAAATCCCGCATAGGGTCCCAAAAGGGCGGACAGCAGCATGCCGCCGCACATGTGCCCCGAGGATCCCGTGCCGGGGATCGTGTAGTTGATCATCTGCCCCGCGAATACCAGGGCGGAGGCCACTGCCATCGTGGGGAGTTTCTGCGGATTGTCGTCCTTTCTCAGTTCTTTGATGGATATCGCGGCGGCCGTTCCCGATGCGACATACATCGTAGCGGCGACTGCGGGTGACAAAAGAGCATCTGCCATATGCATAGTATCGTTCCTCCTTGAACAGGTTTTGACTCATTGATGCGATCCATTTTTCGCATGTATGAAGTTTAGCCTGCTAAAGGCATAAAGCACAAGCCCCCCCGGGGGTTGAAAGTGCAGCGGTCCGATACGTTTCTGCGCGGGTCTTCACGGCAGCGTTCAAGGCGGGAGATCTCACTCCACCGATTTGAGCGATTCCACCATATCGATCTTCTGAATATAGAAGTAGGAGAACACGTTCACCGACAGCGAAAAGATGACCGTCAGAATGACCGCGTACAGATAGCTGCGCGCATGCAGTCCCCTGCCGAAGATCATGTAGTCCATCTCGATCGTGCTGATCAGCCAGCGGTGAAGCCACTTGCCCATGAGCAGTCCCAGGGCCGCTCCCAGAAAGGTCAGGAAGATGTTCTCGCGGTAGACGTAGGAAGCTGTCTCTGCGTCGTAAAAGCCCAGAACTTTCAGCGTTGCGAGCTCCCGCAGGCGCTCCGTCACATTGATGTTGGTCAGATTGAAGAGGACCAAAAAGGCCAGGGCCGCCGCCGCGCCGATGATGATCCAGACGACGATGTCCAGGCTCTGCATGCTCTCGTAGAAGTGCTGCCGGGTCTCATCGATCCTGGCGCATGTGAGCACGCCTTTGAGGGATGAGATGCGCTCGAACAGCGCTTCCGGATCGTCACGGAGGTCCTCCGCCACCTTTACCATGAGCAGGTTGTCCCGGGGCTTTGTCCCGAAGACGCCCGCGTAGTATGAGGTCGTCATGTAGATATAATGATTGACATAGTTCTCGCAGATGCCGCCCACCGCCACTGTGTGCTCCGACTCATCGCTGTCCACCAGCGTGATCTCGTCGCCCTCCGATACGCCCAAAAGATCACTCATCTTCTCGTCGATGACGACGCTCTCCCCGGTGGGGGCCAGCCGGGGCAGCTCCCCGACCCGGCCGTAGCGCCTTACGCCGTCCGCCCGAGGATAAAGGCAGATAAAATCATCGGCGCGGGCCTCTCCGTCCCTGCCTGTGTCTGCATCTGACTTCCAGTAGGAGGATGCCCTCAGCACGATGTTGTCCACCGTCGCCTTCTCTGTTTTGGCGCTGATCGTCCTCTCATAGCATCCTATGTAGGAATCGATCCCGGGCTCCGCGTCCAGCGCTGCCATCAGATCCGCGCGTTCCGTCGGCGCCAGGGTGTTGTCGATGCTGATGGCCGCGTTGTAAGGCATCAGGTCGTCAAACTGCCAGTCCAGAACGTCGAAAATGGAGTCCCTGAGGCCGAATCCCGTCACAAGGAGCGCCGTACAGCCGGCAATGCCGATGACTGTCATCCAGAAGCGCTTTTTATAGCGGAAGAGATTGCGGACACTGACTTTCTGGATGAAGGACAGCCGGCTCCAGACGGGTCCGATGTACTCCAAAAAGACGCGCTTTCCGGGCTTGGGCGCCCGGGGGCGAAGGAGCTGGGCGGGTTTGGCCAGAAGCGTCGCATAGCAGGCGGCATAGGCTGCGCCGGCCGTGGCCAGGACCGCCGATCCCAGCGAGTAGAGCGCCACGATCGGGGAGATGCTGAATTCAAGACCGGGCAAAAAATAGACGATGCCCCACTCATAGTAGATCAGTGCAGGGAGCGCGGTGCAGCCGATGAGCAGTCCTGCTCCGCCGCCCAGAAGGCTGGCTGCCAGCGCGTAGCCGATGTACTTGACGGAGATGGCGGGCGTCGAAAAGCCAAGTGCCTTCAGGGTCCCGATCTCCGATCGATGGTCTTCCACCATTCTGGTCATGGAAGTCAGAGAACTGAGCGCTGCCACCAGGAAAAAGATCAGCGGAAAGAC
>CACXGR010000142.1 GCA_902767235.1 uncultured Lachnospiraceae bacterium
GACGCCGCCGCAGAGGACAGCCTGCTCGCCGAACAGGTCGGTCTCGGTCTCGGTTCTGAAAGTGGTCTCAAGGATACCTGCGCGGGATGCGCCGATGCCTGCGCCGTATGCCAGAGCCTTGTCAAGGGCGTGGCCGGTGGCATCCTGGTAAACAGCGACGAGGGAAGGGGTTCCCTTGCCTGCCTGGAACTCACTGCGGACGGTGTGGCCGGGAGCCTTGGGAGCGATCATGGTCACGTCTACATCTGCCGGAGGCTTGATCAGTCCGAAGTGAATGTTGAAGCCGTGTGCGAACATCAGCATATCGCCGGCCTTGAGGTTGGGCTCGATGTCCTTCTTGTACATCGCTGCCTGTTTCTCGTCATTGATCAGGATCATGATGATATCGGCGAGCTTCGCTGCCTCATCTGTGTTATAGACCTTGAGTCCCTGCGCCTCAGCTTTGGCTTTGGACTTGGAGCCCTCGTAGAGACCTACGATAACGTCGCAGCCGGATTCCTTGAGGTTGAGCGCATGTGCATGGCCCTGGCTTCCGTAGCCGATGATCGCGATCGTCTTGCCCTCCAGCATGGAAAGGTTGCAATCTTCCTGATAATAGATCTTCGCTTCTGACATTTTTCTTTCCTCCGTAAAAACTTAAATATATTTCATCCGGCCGGTAGAAGCCGGATAAAAGCATTGCCGCTCAGACGAGCTTGTCCAGATAGATCACGTTCTTGGTGCCTCTTCCCAGACCCGCGACGCCAGTCCTGGCCAGCTCCAGGATCTCGTAGCCGCTCACGAGTTTTAAGAAAGCATCGATCTTTCCGGAATTTCCGGTGACCTCGATCATGAGACTCTCGTTGGAGACATCTATGATGTTGCCTCTGAAGATATTCGTCAGGGCGATCACATTTTCCCTCTGGTCTGCGTTGGCCCTGACCTTGATCATAGCCAGTTCACGGAAAACGCTCTCTTCCGGTTTGAGTTCATGAATATCTCTGACATCCACCAGCTTCATGACCTGCTTCTCGATCTGTTCCATGATGTCGTTGTCGCCGGATGTCACGACTGTGATCCTGGTGATCGTAGGCTCTGCGGTGACGCCCGCAGTAATACTCTCGATGTTGTATCCTCTTCTGGAAAACAACCCGGAAATACGGCTCAGTACACCGGAATTATTATCAACGAGGATCTGAAACACCTTTTTGTTGATCACTTCACTCATTTCATCTTTTCCCTTCATTTGATGAATCTATTTCATTCATCTGATGAATATTTTTAATGTTTTGTCAAATTGCCACTATTATAACGCGGCTTCCCTGTCAAGTCAAACGCAAAGAACACTGTTTTCTCTGCCCGGGACCTGATTGAAACGCAATCGGGCCTTATTTTCCCTGCTCACAGCACTTGAGGAGCGCCAGGGTGCCGGTCCTCGCGATCTCAATGATGCTGACCGAGCGCAGCGTGTCCAGAAAGATCTGGACCCTCTCGGGCGTGTCGCACATCTGGATGGTCATCATGGTCTTGGACATGTCCACGATTTTGGCATCCATGATCTCGCAGTTCTCCATGATGTCCTTGCGGTTTGACCGGTTGTAGCGCACTTTCACCAGCATGAGCTCTCTGTTGATGCTCTCCGTCTCGTCGAAGGTCTTGACCTTGATGACATCGAGCTTTTTGTTGAGCTGCTTCTCGATCTGTTCCAGGGTCCTGCGGTCTCCGCTCGAGACAATGACCATATTGGAGACATTTTTGTCCTCTGTCTCGCCCACTGCCAGGGAGTCGATGTTGAAGCACCTGCGCCAAAACAGTCCTGCGACCTTGCACAGCACACCGGATCGGTTCTCCACCAGCACGGAATATATTCTCTTCATAACTGATCCCTCACTATTCTATCTGTAGATTCCGTCTCGATCTGACCAAAGATCAGACCACCAGCTTGGGATCTACGATCACTTCCATCAGTGTCGACTCGTCGTCGGCAAGGAACTGCGCAATGCCGCTGTCCATCTCTTCCACTGCCGCGATCTGCTGATAGCGTATGCCGTACGCCTCCGCGATCTTCTTGAAATCCGGAATGGAGTCGCCCAGGTCGATCACCGAGAAGCGGTCCTGATAGGTGAAGTGCTGATACTGTCTGACCAGCCCCAGTACATTGTTTCTTAAAACGACGATCTTGACGGGAACATTGTACTGCTTCATGGTAGCAAGCTCCATCATGGTCATCTGAAAGCCGCCGTCGCCGCAGACTGCCACGACCTGCCGGTTGGGCGCCCCCAGCTTGGCGCCCAGCGCCGCCGGCACCGCATAGCCCATAGTGCCCATGCCGCCGCTCGTGAGGAAGCGCTCGTTCTGCTTGATCACGCAGTTGGCGCAGGACCAGAGCTGGTTCTGTCCGACATCCGCCACATAGACGGCATCGTCCTTCATGGCCCTGGACAGGCGCTTGATAAAGATCTCCGGATTGACCGTCAGCGCGTTGATCTCCTCCTCGGTCATGGTGGAGGAGAACATGTGCCGCTTTCTCCGGGACGCGTTCTGGGTATCGTCTTTGTAGCCGTCCAGCCTGTCGATCCAGAGGGAGTAGTCCGCCGTGATCTCCGCCTTGTTGAACTCCTCAAAGACGTGCCGGATATCTCCCACGAGCGGAATCGTGGGACCGGCATTCTTGCCGATCTCCGCGGGATCGACGTCGATGTGCACGAGGACTTTGTTCTCAGTGATCAGATCCGGCTGGCTGATGGACCTGTCCGCCACTCTCGCGCCCACCATGATGATCATATCCGCATCGTTCATGGCCCTGTTGCCGTAGGCCTGCCCGTTGTTTCCCACCATTCCGTAGAAGAGGAAATGATTGGTGGGGAGAACCCCCAGGCCCATCATGGTGCATACCACCGGAATATCCTTGTTCTCCACAAAGGTCCGCACCGCCTCTCTGGCACCTGCGCTCAGATGGACGCCGCCGCCCACGCAGATAATGGGCCTTTTGGCTCTCTGGAGCTCTTTGATCACTTTTTTGATCTGGACGGCGTGACCAACGACAGTGGGCTTATAGGTGCGGATGCTGACCGTCTCCGGATAGACGAATTTGCGGATCTCCGCGTTCTGCACATCGATAGGGATATCAATGAGGACCGGTCCGCTGCGGCCGGTGCTGGCAATGTGAAAGGCCTCCTTCATGATCCTCGGGATATCCGAAGCCTTGCGCACGATATAGCTGAATTTTACAAAAGATTCGCAGGCACCGGAGACATCCACCTCCTGGAAGACGTCGCTCCCCATGAGACTGCTGTTGACCTGTCCGGTGATGCAGACCAGCGGAATGCTGTCGGCAAAGGCCGTGGCAATGCCGGTGATCAGATTGGTCGCACCGGGACCGCTGGTGGCGACAGCGACGCCGACTTTTCCCGTGATCCTTGCATAGCCGCTGGCTTCATGGGCTGCGTTCTGCTCCTGCCTCACCAGGATCGTCTTAATATTGGTATCCAGGATACTGTTAAAGAAAGGAGTGATGGCCACGCCCGGATAGCCGAAGACGTATTCCACGCCCTCCAGCTCAAGACATTTCACGATTGCATCTGCCGCTATCATCTGTATTCCTCCGAAATCTGTGTGCTATGAGAACGCGGCGCCGCTTCTTCAGGAAAGCCTGCAGCTCCATACTGCAGGCATTTCACCGGGATCGGATCCGCTCCGTATTCTCTTTTCGCTTGAACTGTACTGTCTGCTCAGCTCTTCACCAGCTTGAAATTCTTCTTGCCGCGCTTGACGAGTTTTCCGTCCGCCAGCTCCTCTCTCTTGTAGACAGTCTTGAAATCCGTGACCTTGTCGCCGTCGACCGTGACGCCGCCCTGCTTGACATCTCTGCGCGCATCGCTCTTGGATTTTTCCAGTCCGGCTCTTACAAGGATGGTCAAAATATCGACCGCACCATTCTCATCGAAGTCTTCCTCTTCCAGCGTGACGGAAGGCACGTTCTCCATACTGCCGGGCGTCGCCGCGCTGAAGAGCGCCTCTGCGCCTGCCTTGGCCTTTGCCGCCTCATCGCTGCCGTGGACCAGTGTCGTCAGTTCGCCCGCCAGGATCTCCTTGGCCGTGTTGAGCTTGGCGCCCTCCCACTTGTCCATCTCGTCGATCTGCTCGAGGGGCAGGAAGGTCATCATGCGCAGGCACTTGAGAACATCCGCGTCGCCGATATTTCTCCAGTACTGGTAGAAGTCGTAGGGAGAAGTCTTGTCGGGATCAAGCCAGACTGCACCCTTTGCGGTCTTGCCCATC
>CACXGR010000143.1 GCA_902767235.1 uncultured Lachnospiraceae bacterium
CTGACGACCTCCAGATCGGCAAAGCAGAGGATCTCTCCTTCGCTGTTCCGGTCTTTTCTCCCGAGCGGGAAGCGCTCATAGACATATCGCGGCGTGACTGCCTTCTGAAGGTCCCGGACGCATTCCCCGATCTCCGCCAAAAGTTCGCTGCCGGGCGCGTCTCCCCGATAGCCCATATAGCGCAGTATCTCATGGAGATCCGGGTCCGGCAGGAGCGGTATTCCTTCCGGATCAGGGCGTGAAACTGTTTCCATCTCTCTTTTCCTCCCGCTCTTTACGGGCCGCGCCCGGCGCCCCGGCGGCCCTCTGTTCCGTTATCCTTAATCTTACCGAATCAATCCGCCGTTAGCAACTTTCATTGACACTGCCCCCTCAAAAGAAGTATAGTTATAATCTGCAAAGGAGGTGATTCTTTATGCAAGTCCCCAATGACCGGCAAAGGCCTTCCACCCCGCCGCGGAAGAAGAGACGCCGCAGGAATACAGCTGCGATCATATTGCTCGTTGTCCTTCTGCTTCTGGGCGCCGCTTCCTTTTTCGTCTTCGGCGTGAATAAATGGTCGATCCGCTTTCATCTCCACGGTGAACCCGAAGTCACCCGGGAGTGCGGAGAGCCTTATAAAGACGAAGGCGCCGACGCGGAAGTGACCGGTTCGATCCTGGATTTTGTCCACCATCCCGTAGCTGTCGTGATCTCCACCGAAGGGGTGAACATTCACGAGCCCGGAACATATATGGTCACTTATACCGCCAAGTTCCTGTGGCTGAGCGCTACAGAAAAGAGGAAAGTGACGATCGTCGACACTACGCCTCCCGTAATCGAGCTCAAGCACATCGACGACTACTACACGCTTCCCCATCACCCGTATGAAGAGGAAGGTTTTACGGCAACCGACAACCATGACGGAGACATCACAAGCCGTGTGACAAGCGAAGAGAGAGACGGCAAAGTCTACTACACCGTATCCGATGCTGCCGGCAACACGGCCTCCGCAGAGCGTGAGATCTTCTATGATGACCGCAATGCGCCCGTCTTCCACTTCCCTGACGGAGAAGAAGTCTTCCTCTTCAAGGGAGAAACGTTCAAGGACGCCGTCACCGCTGACGACGATGCGGACGGAGACGTCACCGCGCGGATCCAGATCAGCAGCAACGTGAACACCGCCAAAGTCGGCACATACACCGTCAATTACAAGGTGAGCGACGAGTGGGGCAATGAAGCCACCGCCAGCCGGTATGTGACCGTAAAAAGAAAGCCGGCCGCCGCCCCCAAGAATATGGATCCCAAGAAAGTCATCTATCTGACTTTTGACGACGGTCCCGGTCCCTACACCCAGGACCTGCTCAAAATATTGAAGAAGCACAAGGTCAAAGCCACCTTCTTCGTCACGGCAGCGTTCAAAGATTATCAGAAGCTGATCAGGTCGGAGTACAAGGCAGGACATACCGTGGCCGTTCACACTGCCACCCATGACTACGAACAGATCTATGCCAGCCCGGAAGCCTTCTGGGAAGACTTCAACACGATGGAAGAGATCATCCGCAAGCAGACAGGATGCCGCACGGACATCTTCCGCTTTCCCGGGGGAAGCTCCAACACGATCAGCGCCAATTACTGCGAGGGCATCATGTCCACACTGGCGCAGCAGTCCGCGGACAAAGGCTACACGTATGTGGACTGGAACGTGACCAGCGGCGACGCCGGCGATACCACGGACGGCGATGTCATGTATGAGAATATGATGAACGGGATCCACACCTATGAAAACTCGTTCATCCTGTGCCACGATATCAAGGATTACACGGTAAAAATGATGGACAAGTTCATCACCGATGCGCTCAAGGAGGGCTACACCTTCCTTCCGATCACGAGTGAGACACTGACTTGCCACCACGGCATCAATAACTGAAATGAGGAAGGGGGCCTCCCCTTCCTCATTTTTATTGGATCTCCTTGCGTATATCTTCCAGACTCATCATCTTGATCTTGTCAGAGCGGACGGCCCGGTCCGTATCATAGAGAAAATGCAGCGCTTCCCTGTATCCGGCGCCCGATACTTCCGAGCCCTCCCACTGGTAAGAGTAGTCCGGGCTGCCGTCCTCCTTGAAAGAAGTCACAGCCGCATCTCTCGTTCCATAGTACCCGTTCTGGAAGATCCCCAGCCGGCCGCCGGTGATAATGTACAGTGTCTCTGTAAACACATTTCCCGTGCCGTTCTTGCAGTACACGAGATTTTCCTTCCGAAGATAGGAAAAATCGCGGTTGACTTTGGTCTCCTCCAGCACGCCGTCGTGATACACCATGATCCGCGCGCCCTTTTCGGGCGAATTGCCCATTTCCAGAAGCTCCGGCACCCGGTTGTCATCGATATAGATCAGCGCAAAGCGGTCAAAATCCTCCGGGTCCAGCTCGGAGAGTTCCGCCGCAAAGGCTTCCTTCCAGTTTTCGTACATGGGTCGTATCTTCCCGGTCCGGATATAGTGCTCGATCGCAGAGATCGACAGCGTAGGCAGTTTTCGGTTGATCTTCCTGGTCAGCCTTTTGTCGAGCGCCGGCATTCCCTGATCGTCCAATCGGTAGATCCTCGCTTCCAGCCGGTCATTTCTGCCTGACCACTCCCTGGCGGGCTGGTAGCGGCAGATCGTCAGGATCTCCGTGCGGCCGTCCGAATCATAATCCCCGATATCAATGCACCTGACGTTGCCGAAAATCATGCTCTTGCGGATATTGGTGTCGTTCATCCCCGGCAGGATGCACTTCACCTCGTCCTTTTGAATGAGCGCAAAGGTCACGTCTGCATTCTCGCCCGATCTCGGGTCAGGGCTGTAGGCACAGATGGACGTATAGCCGCCGGGATTCAGCCCCGCTCTCATATATGTCCGCACCAGCAGATCCTTTTCCATCCACAGACGGTTCGCGAGGAAGCGGAAGCCGTCGCCGTTTTTCTTGAGGATCACCTCATAACAAGGGGTGTGCCATCCGTCTTCTTCCGGCGCTGCTTTGACCGGGCGGTAGTGGATCCTGTAATAATCCCCCTGCGCCGCTCCGTCCGTCACTTCGAAGGTACAGAGATTGGTCTCCTCATCTGCGTGACATTGATAATAGGTGTCGTAGTCCTCCAGGTAGACCCATCCCGGTTTACGGCTGAGATCGGAAAGCGCGATCCCGGCCTTGTAGAGGAGATGTTCCGAGATCTGCGCCGCACTCAGGCCGAACAGGTTCACGGCCTCCTCCCGTCCCGTCTTCTCCAGATAGGCCTCTCTCTCCTCATCCGTCACCGGTTTGAGCGTCAGCCCCGCGCCGGTGAAGAACACCTGCTCCGCATCCAGCTCCTGCGGCCTCTCATAGACGGAGAGAAGAAATCCGTAGTTGCCGGGCTCATTGAGAAAAGCTTCAAAGCCGCTCTTCTCTTCCTCCGTGATCTCCCTCGCCTTTGCCGTCAGTCCCTGGTCCGTCTCTGCGCCTGCGATCCCGGAGAGATAGCCCTCCGGTCCGTTCTCCGCATCACTTTCCTGCGTTTCTTCAGATAAAAACAAGGCACCGGTGACATCTGTAACGCCTCCCGGAGCCTCTTCGTCCCCACATCCTGTCAGGGCTGTCATTCCAGCTAATATGAATGGAAAAAGGCACTTCCATACCTTCAGGTATCGCATACGCTCATATCCTCTCCACATTCCCCCGAATTCTTATGCCCCCATTATAGCAGACTCCTCTTCCTCTGTCAGCCTGCGATAGGCACCGGCAGGCAGACGCTCGTCCAGGTGGAGCGGGCCCATTGACAGTCTCTTGAGATAGACGACCTCCCTGCCGACTGCCGCGAACATTCTCTTGATCTGATGGAATTTCCCTTCCCGGATCGTCACCATCACTTCATTCGGAGGATCCAGGATCTCCAGCCGAGCGGGCATCGCGGTCAATGTGTCATCCACGGTCAGGCCCTCCGCAAACAGCCGCTTCTCCTCTTCGCCCACCGGCCGGTCCAGCCTGGCAAAATATACCTTGTCCACGTGGCTCTTCGGGGAGAGCAGTCTGTGGGC
>CACXGR010000144.1 GCA_902767235.1 uncultured Lachnospiraceae bacterium
GAGGGGAGGTGACGCGTAGATGGATCTGTATATTTATATTATAGGAATTATCGTCTGCGTCATGCTCTCGGCATTCTTCTCCGCGTCAGAGATGTCCTATTCCGCCTGTAACAAGGTACGCCTTGAGCACGAGCGGGACAACGGGAACAAAAAAGCGGGGATCGCCGCAAAGATCGCAAGTAAGTTTGACGACGCCCTCTCCGCTATTCTGGTAGGAAATAACCTGGTGAACATTGCCGCATCTTCCATGGGATCGGTCGCAGTGATGATGACGCTGGGCGAGCACTACACCTGGGTCTCAACGGCGCTGATCACAGTGGCAGTCATTATTTTCGGCGAGACCATTCCCAAGATCACGGCCAAGAAGAACGCCACCAGATTCGCGCTCTCTTTTGCCTACCCGATCAGAGCGCTGATGATCCTCCTCAAACCGGTGACTTTCATTGTGGTAGGACTGGTCAATATGATCACCCGCCTGCTGCCGGATCTGGAGGACACGGACAGCGACGCGGCTCTGGAGGAACTGCACACGATGATCGACATGGCAGAGGACGAGGATATCCTGGATGAGGACGCCTCGGAGCTCGTCAGCGCGGCGATCGACTTCGCGGACATCTCGGCATCGGAAGTTATGACGGCCAGGGTAGATATTGTGGCGATCGATATCGACGACCCGTGGGAAGAGATCCTGCGGACCATCGATTCCTCTCCCTATACCCGGATCCCTGTCTATGAGGACAGCATCGACCATGTGATCGGCATTCTGTCCCTGAACCGCTTCCTCAAAGCGATGATCGACAAGGACAAAGTAGAGATCCGCTCTCTCCTGCTTCCCACCTGCTACGTGTACAAGACCATGAAGCTCCCTGCAGTGCTCTCATCTCTGAGAAACGCGCAGCAGCACATCGCGGTGGTAACTGATGAATACGGCGGAACTCTCGGCGTAGTCTCTATGGAAGATGTTCTGGAGCAGCTGGTCGGGGATATCTGGGATGAGACCGACACGGTGGAAAAGGATGTCGTGAAACAGGGCGACGGGAAGTACGAACTGGACGGTGATACGCCGATCTATGAATTCCTGGAGCTGATGGGGTGGAAAGAAGATGACTTCGACTTCGATTCCGAGACCGTGGGCGGCTGGTGCATCGAGTACAACAACGGTTTCCCCAATGTCAACAGCACCTTCAGATACAGGGACATTGAAGTGACCATCGTGGAGGTGTCGAAGCGAAGAGTCAGACGCGTAAAGGTGCAGGTTAAAAGAGAAGAATAATGCTATAAACACGAAGGGCGCTGCATTATGCAGCGCCCTCTTTTTATTGCCAATATCTTACTTCAGCTCCGCTTTAAACTCATACCCCTCATTCCAGGCCATATCCCAGAACTGGTACTCATAATAGCTGCACAGTTCCACGATCTTCTCAAGATTCCGGATCTGCTCCTCGGAATAACCTTCCGAGAACCTGTCGCACATCGCGATCATTTCGTCGTTGCAGTCGCGAAAGCCCTTGGAAGTGTAGGTTCCGATCCAGTTGCCGTAGAAGGGATGCTCGATCCCCTTCGGATAATTCTTCTCGATATGCTCTCCGATCAGCGCATAGCTCCAGGAGCAGGCCAGAACTGCCGCCGCGATCTCCGCAAGTCCCCCTTTAAAGCCGATCGAGATCATATAATTTGTATAAGACTCGTTGTTCATGCACATGGGAGTCTCGTCGATCATTTTCCGGCTGATGCCGAGCTTCCCGAGATAGCTCTGGTGCACGGCGTTCTCCGTATCCAGTGTAGCCGTGATCAGGCTGCTGAAAGTGCGCATGTCGGACTCCTCCACGGAGCGGATGACACCCAGCGCAAACACCTTGGCATACTGCATCAGATACTTGTGATCCTGGATCATATAGAACTGAAATTTGGAGACGGGAAGCGTCCCGTCGGCGATTCCCTTAACAAAAGGGTGATCGTAATAACTCTCCCAGATGGGAAGCGCTTTGCGGTAAAGGCGCTCGGAAACTTTCATTTTTTCACTCATTGTCAACTACCTCCTCCTTAGTTGTGCCGGTCATATTCTGCGCAGTCAGAGCCCCGCCGCCTTGCGGAACTCTTCCCAGTTTTCCAGTGAATGGATATAGATCGCGCTCTCCTGCCGTATCGCGGCGTTGTCGTCGCTGCTGGCAGGATCAAATACACCTGCCGTCACAAATCCCGCGCTGTTTGCCGTCCGAATGGCGTGGATCACA
>CACXGR010000145.1 GCA_902767235.1 uncultured Lachnospiraceae bacterium
CCAAGAGCGGGCGACTGGCGCTGCTGGACTGCATCAGAGGGGTCACGCTGATCAGCATGATCCTGTACCATGCGTGCTGGGATGCCGTCTATATAGTTGGAGCGGACTGGCCCTGGTATCTGAGCCGGGGCAGTTATATCTGGCAGCAGAGCATCTGCTGGACCTTTATCTTTTTGTCCGGATTCTGCATTCCCTTCTCCGGGAAGCTTCTGAAGAGGGGACTGATGGTGTTCGGCGCAGGTGCGCTGGTGATGCTGGTCACCAATATCCTGCTGCCCGAAGACAGGGTCGTTTTCGGCGTCCTCACGCTGATCGGATCCTGCATGCTCATGATGATACCGGTTCAAAAGATCGGAATGACCGGCCGCAGAGCGGCCTTACTGTTTGCAGTCAGCGCCATATTGTTCATATTATGCAAGGATATAAATGCAGGGCTGCTTGGGACCGGAATGCTGCACCGCATCTTTCCGGCGATCCCGCAGCGGACAGTGCCGGTGCCGGCCGGCCTGTACAGGAACCTCTTTACGGCGTATCTGGGATTTCCGCCGGCGGATTTCTACTCGACGGACTATTTTTCCATCCTGCCCTGGAGCTTTCTGTACCTGAGCGGATATGCTTTTCACCATATACTCAGAGATGCCGGCGCGCTGGATCATCCGGTATTGAAGGTGGACTGCAGACCGCTGTCCTTTTTGGGCAGGCACTCTCTGCTGATCTATCTTTTGCATCAGCCGGTGCTGTATCTGTACGTGCTTATTTATGTCTATGCGGTGAACGGGGGCTGAAGGGGCGGCCGGACAGCGCAAACTTGAGAAAAAGCCGGAGATAGTGTATAGTAAGGCATATCTTCAGGTAAAAAATTTGTAAAGTCGACGGCTCCGGAAGCGGTGTGCCGCAGGACAGGGACATAATATATGGATATAAGGGAAAACAGCTTTTGGTATAAACTGAAAGAGAAGCTGGTTCCCATTCTGATGGTTATCGTTGTTGCCATACTCATTTGGGTTGCATTCGGAAATATGATCCCCGGTCTGATCCCGCTTCTGAAGGAGGGGGACAGTCAAAAGATCGCCGATTATCTCGCGAAAGAGACCGGCATCAAGGGGGTCATAGCGGTCATATTGCTGCAGGCGATCCAGGTGGTGAGTATCGTAATGCCCGGAATGGCGATTCAGGTGGCTGCAGGTTTGATCTACGGATGGCTGCGGGGATTTTTGATGTGCTATTTTGGGTTTGTTATGTCTAATTGGCTGGTGTTCATGTTTGCGAGAAAGATGGGCAGCCGCCGCCTCAAAGAGGTATCCATGGGAAAGACCAGCCAGTGGCTGATGGAAAAACTCAACGGGACGAAGCCGCAGTTCATGGTGGCCATTGCCAGCATGGTGCCGGCGGTCCCCAACGGGATCATCCCGTTTGTGGCGGCCAAGACAGATATAAGGACCAAAGATTTTGTGAGATCGATCGCGATGTCCTGCTGGCTCCAGATCCTGACTTCCTGCATGGCGGGACAGTTCATCATCCGGGGAAAGTGGATGTTCAGCGTGCTGGCGATCGCCTTCCAGTGCGCAGTGATCGCAATCATTTTGTGGAAGAGAGACTGGTTCATTAACCAGATGCATTAGAACAGGAGAAAAGCGTGTCGGAAGAGAAAAAGGATGTCAGCCGCGCACTTGCATTAAGTCTCAAGGAGAGAATGCTGACGACGCCTTTTGAAAAAATTACGATCAAACAGATCACAGATGGTGCCGGTGTGATCAGGGTCACTTTCTACAATCATTTTCAGGACAAATATGATCTTCTGAGCCATATCGTAGAGAGCGAGATCCTGGAGCCTGTGGGGATCCTTCTGAAGAACAATATGTACAAGGAGGCGCTGACACTGATCTTTACCAATATTAAGAAGGACAGCGAATTCTACATGAGAGCTGTCAAAATAGAGGGGCAGAATTCCTTTGAGCAGATCACGGAGGAGTGTATCTATAAGCTGCTTCTGGATCTCTTCAGCGAGAGGAGCAGCGGGAGACCGCATCCCACGCATTCCTGGGTCACGGTGGATTCGCTGGCCAGATACTACAGTAAATCCATGACCTTTGTGGTGATGTACTGGATCCGGACCGGCATGGAAGCGTCGCCGGAGGAAGTGGCGGGCGTATATGAGTATATCGTGACACGGTCGCTTTGGGACGTGCTGGAGGAACTGTAAGGGAAGAGATAGACAAAAGTGCGGACCTGTCTAATGGGAAATATACAAAAGGGACGGTTTGTATACCGGAATCAAACAGTGTCGGGGGATTGAATATGTTCTTATTCAATCCTTTTTTTTATACTCTTTTTCGGTGGGTGAGAAACCTGCCTATTGGTCTGTCCGCATGAACAGGCAGAGTTAGACTGAACGGGAGGAGAGAAGAGCTGGTTATGAAGAGTTTTGGTAACATCGTAGTCAAAGCCAGGCACCTGATCCTGATCCTCGCATTTGTCCTTTTGGTCCCTGCAGTCTGGGGGTATACGCATACGCGTGTCAATTACGATATTTTGACCTATCTTCCGGACACGATCGAGACCATCAAAGGACAGGACATCCTCATGAAGGAGTTCGGCACGGGCGCGATCACGATGCTGATCGTGGAGGACAAGAAGGACAGGGACATTGTGGCCATGGAGGAGGAGATTCGAAAGGTAGAGCATGTCAAAAAAGTACTTTGGTATGACAGCTTCGCGGACATCACAGTTCCCAAGGAGCTGCTCCCGTCCAAGATCAGGGACGCTTTTATAAAAGGAAATGCGACGCTGCTGGCCATCACTTATGATTCCTCCACGTCTTCGGACGAGACGATGGACGCGGTGGCGG
>CACXGR010000146.1 GCA_902767235.1 uncultured Lachnospiraceae bacterium
GTCTGAGGCGGCCGGTCATCAGAGCGGCCGCCGAGTTCGAAGCGGTCCCTCTCTCGAACGACAGAAAGATCTACGTAAAACTCCTCGAATTCAATACCTTCTCACCGGGTTCATCCATCCTTTGTCTTTCCAATCAAAAAGCCGCCGCACCAAGAAATGATAACTTAGTGCGACAGCCTCTTTTTCCAATTCCTATTTTTTACTTCTCATACCCAACCAGAAACGCCTTGGTGTTGATCTCAATGGTCTTGGGCGGAACCTTCTCCTCGATGACCTTCAGCCACTCCTCGCGGCTGAAGTCCATATGTCTGGCAGCCATGCCCAGAACGACATTGTTGAAGACTCTGGAGTTGCCCAGACGAAGCGCTTCCTCCATGGCGTTGATCCTGTAGACCTTGTACTCCTTCTCCAGGTTCTCAATGATGTTCTCGGGATACTTGGCTGCGCCCATGACGACACTGATGGGGTCGATGCGCCAGTCGTTGACGATGAGGACACCGTCGGGTTTGAGGAAGTGCGCGTAGCGCATGGCCTCCAGTCTCTCGAAAGCGATCAGGACATCGGCCTGGCCTTCCTCGACGATGGGCTCCGCGACGTTCTCGCCGTAGCGGACGAATGTGACGACGCTGCCGCCGCGCTGTGCCATGCCGTGGACTTCGGAGACTTTTACTTCATAGCCGGCATTTTCCATGACGCCGCCCAGTATGCGGCTGGTGAGCAGGGTTCCCTGTCCGCCGACACCTACGATCATAATATTTTTTGTTTCCATCGTATACCTCCTACACCGTCTCTTACGCTTTGACCTGCTTCAGAGCGCCGAATTTGCAAAGGCTCATGCAGAGGCCGCATCCGTTGCACATCGTCTTGTCGATCGAGATCGAGCCGTCCTCGTTCCTTGTCAGAGCCGGGCAGCCGGGACGCAGGCAGGCTCCGCAGTGCACGCATTTCTCCGGAAGGGGCTCCACCTTGTAGGGGTGCTTCTGATCCTTGAGGAGGGCGCAGGGCGCCTTGGAGATGATCACGGAGAGTTCCTCCCTGTTGACCTCTTCCTTGATGACTCTGGTCATCTCGTCGAGATCATAGGGGTTCACTTCCTGAACATTCTTGATCCCGATGCCCTTTATCAGTTTGACAAAATCAACAGCCGGTACGATCTCGCCGGACAGGGTCTTGCCCGTTGCGGGGTGATCCTGATGGCCGGTCATGCCCGTAGTGCGGTTGTCAAGGATGATGACCGTGCCGTGGGACTGGTTGTAGAACATATTGATCAGGGAGTTGATACCCGTGTGCATGAAGGTGGAATCCCCGATGACGGCCACCCAGTTCTTGATGTAGTCGTGGCCCTTGGCTTTCTCCATGCCGTGCAGGGAGGAGATACTCGATCCCATGCAGACTGTCGTGTCGACGACAGAGAGCGGTGCCAGCGCGCCGAGCGTGTAGCATCCGATATCGCCAGCCGCGTGGATCTTGAGCCTGCTGAGCGCAAAGTATGTGGCGCGGTGCGGGCATCCGGGACAGAGAATGGGCGGTCTGGGCGGGATCTGCGGCTCCGCTTTGATGCCGAGGTCCATGCCGAGAACTTTTTCTCTGATCATGTTGGCGCTGTACTCGCCCTGGATCGTGAATCTCTCCTTGCCGATGCAGGAAATTCCCCAGGACCTGACCTGCTCTTCCACTACCGGCTCGAGTTCTTCGAAAATATAGAGCTCGTCTACCTTGGACGCGAAGTCCTCGATGAGCTTTCTGGGAAGCGGGTGGCACATGCCGAGTTTGAGGATCGAGGCCTTCGGGCACACTTCTTTGACATACTGATATGCGATGCCTTCCGTGATGAAGCCGATCTTTTTGCCGTTCAGGGTCATGTCGCCCATCTCCACCTTATTGAAGGGGGCAGTATTGGCATATTCCGCAAGATCCTTCATGCGCTGCTCAACGACCAGATGGCGCTTCTTGGCCATGCCGGGCATCATGACATTTTTCTGGATATTTCTCTCGTAGGGCTTGTCGTCGATCTCCTCGCGGTCGCACAGCTCCACTTCGCACTGGGAGTGCGCCAGGCGGGTCGTCGTCCTTACGATGACAGGCGTGTCAAACTTCTCGCTGATCTCATAGGCGTACTTGATGTAGTCCTTGGCCTCCTGGGAGTCCGCGGGCTCCATGCAGGGGATCGCCGCCGCGCGGCACACCATTCTGGTGTCCTGCTCGTTCTGGGAGCTGTAAAGGCCGGGATCATCCGCCACAACCGCCACCAGGCCGCCGTTGCAGCCGATGTAGGAGAAGGAATACAGCGGATCCGCCGCCACGTTCAGTCCGACCATCTTCATGGTGCAGAAAGATCTGACGCCGCTGATGGAAGCGCCGATCGCCACTTCCGCGGCCACCTTCTCATTGGGTGCCCACTCCGCGTAAACACCGGGATATTTTACCAGTTCCTCGCTGATCTCCGTGCTGGGCGTGCCGGGATATGCGGAAGAGACCTTGCAGCCGGCCTCCCACACGCCTCTGGCAATCGCCGCATTGCCGAGCATCATTTTCTTCTCGCTCATGTTTACCTCCATTTATCATTCGCCGAATCTGGCTCTCGCTCTCGCCAGGTCGTCAGCGTCATCTACTTCACACCACATATCCTCCGGGACCTCCACGATCCTGAAGTCGCACTCGCGGTAGTACATGAGGCTTCCGAGAACCTTCTCATAGTAGCTGTTCTCGCCCATGCAGGCTACGTACCAGCGCACCAGCGGCATATATTTGTTCTTCACGAAGTCTTTCGTGAACTTATACATATTGACCGTCTTGCGGGTCGGCGCATAGTCAAAGTCTTCACTCTGCCACTTGCCCAGAATGAGCTCCAGGGCCTTGTCGCCGTCGACGCGGATCACGGAGCCGTCCATGGTCGCGGGATTAAAGGGACTCACCAGGATGGAGCACTCGCCCTCGCCCGCCAGGAGTTTCTCGATCATCTCCTTGTGATAGTAGATATCACATTCCAGCATGATCATGTCG
Source organism: uncultured Lachnospiraceae bacterium (assembly GCA_902767235.1). Lineage (GTDB taxonomy): Bacteria > Bacillota > Clostridia > Lachnospirales > Lachnospiraceae > CAG-791. The sequence goes on from CACXGR010000146.1 coordinate 3,004, forward strand.
TCATCGCAGAAATCCGCCGCTTTATAGAGCGATACCACGTTGTTGGTCTCGAGATACCTCGGGTTTTCAAAATATCGAACCGGCACGCCGTTCCACTCATCCCCGATGTTCTCCCTGATGTAGTCGGCCATATGACCCACTACGATACCGATCTCCGAAATGCCGCATGCCGTCACATTGTTGAGGGCGTTACACAGAAGCGGCGTCCCGTTGACCTTCACGATCGATTTGGGGATCGTATTGGTGATCGGCTGAAGTCTTTTGCCGAATCCCGCCGCAAGTATTAATGCCTTCATATCGTTAACCTCCTTGGATATCACAGTATAGAGTTCCCACTATTTTACCATATTTGGAGGCGCTTCACCACGGCATTCTTGCGCAAAGGCCATGTCCGTCCCTGCGTTCAAATGCCTCCCGCTGAGCCGGAGCCGGCTTCGCGGGAGGCACACTTAAAATCAGTTGATCTATTTTCGAATCTGTCGCGATCAGTCGATCCTTACGATCCAGCCCTCAGGTGCTTCGATCCTGCCCATCTGGATGCCTGTCAGCGTGTCATACAGGCTCTGCATGACAGGCCCCATCTTCTCCATGCCGCTGTCAAATTCGATCTCCTTGCCGTGGTCGTTGATCTTTCCGATCGGGGAGATGACGGCTGCTGTGCCGCACAGGCCGCACTCCTTGAATTCGCCGCTCTCGACCTCAGAGAGAAGGACCTCCCTCTCCACGACCTTCATGCCGAGGTAGTTCTCAGCCACATAGTGGATGGACCGCCTTGTGATGGAAGGCAGGATGCTGTCGGATGTGGGGATGACCAGCTGGTTGTCCCGGTCCACCAGAAGGATGTTGGCACCGCCGGTCTCCTCCAGTTTGGTCCTTGTGGCGGGATCGAGATAGATATTCTCTGCAAAGCCTTCCTTGTGCGCATCCACGATCGCATGCAGGCTCATCGCATAGTTGAGGCCGGCTTTGATGTGGCCGGTCCCTCTGGGAGCTGCGCGGTCAAAGTCACTGATGCGGACAACGATGGGCTTTGCGCCGCCCTTGAAGTAAGGGCCCACAGGCGTGACAAAAATACGGAACATATAGTCGTCAGCGGGCTTGACGCCGATGACGGGGCTGATGCCGAACATGTAAGGGCGGATGTAAAGTGTAGCGCCCGTGCCGTACGGAGGCACCCACGCCTCGTTGGCCTTTACTGTCGCTTTGACGGCCTCAATAAATCTGTCCACAGGGAAGGGGGGCATCTCCAGGCGGAGTGCCGAGTCATACATTCTCTGTGCGTTGAGGTCGGGGCGGAAACATACGATGTGTCCGTCCTGTGTCTCATAAGCCTTCAGTCCCTCGAAGACTGACTGGGAGTACTGAAGAACGCCGGCATCTTCGCTCATGACGATCTTGTCGTCCGAGATCAGAGCTCCGTCATCCCACTTTCCGTCCTTATACATGGACACATATCTCTTGTCTGTCACATGATAGCTGAATCCGAGGTTACCCCAATCAATGTCTTTCTTTGCAACCATTCCTGTTTCCTCCTGACAACTTATATGATTTTATATAATTCATCACTTTAATGTGGTGCATTCCCGAACAATTATAGTACGCCGGTTATGATTTTTCCAGTGCAATTATGAAATTTTCTTAATAGCTATGTTGAATTATTTTCACATTACGGATCAAGCAGTGCACATAGTCCCACCAATCCGGGTCCCGTGTTGATCGCCAGCGTCGCATTGATCTGTTTGACAAACAGGATCTCCTTGCTCGTCAGCTGCGTCTCCACAAGCTCGAGCATTCTTCCGGCCTCCTCGTTTGCGTCGCCGTGTCCGATGATGATCCAGCAGTGGTGTCCCTTGCAGAACTGCATCATCTCGTTTAAGAGCTTCTTCTTGCCCTGCTTGGCTCCGCGGATCAGGCCGACCGTATAATAGATGCCCTCCTCGTTGCAGGAGATGATGGGCTTTAAGTTGAGCACCTCTCCCACGACGGAAGTGACCTTGCCGATGCGGCCTCCCTTTTTGAGGTACTTGAGCGTATCCATGTAGAACATGACTTTGGAGTCGTAGATCTTGTTCTTGAGTCCGGCGATCACTTCCTCAAAGGTCCAGCCGTTCTCAAGCTTTACGGCTGCCCAGATCGCCCATATGCCGGATGCCACGGAGATATTCTTCGTATCAAATACGTAGATCTCCATCTCGTCCTGCTGCTCTGCCGCAAGCCGGATCGTATTGAATGTGCCGCTCAGGCCGCTGGAGATCGTCACGGCGATGATCTTCTCATAGCCCTCCGCGCGGATCCTGTCGAACATATCCTGGACCTCTGCCAGTGAAGGCGTTGAGGTACTCGGATACTCATCCGGAAACCGGCGGTATACCATCATCGGATCGATGTTCACGCCGTCGTCATAGTCCTTCTCCGGGTACATGACGCGGAGAGGCAGCATGAAAATATTATACTTTTCCCTGAAATTCTGCGGGACGTCACAGCCCGAGTCCGTAAGAACAGCGATCTTATACTTATTCATAACGCTCCCCCCTTCAGCGTCTGCTTGTTTCTGCGTTTCCCAATCTACGATAAAGGATAATCTTTTTATCATTAGCCGTCAAGAATTCCTCTTTTTCTCCCATTCTTGCTGATTTCTATTATAATCATGGATAAGAACGGCACGGCATCCGGCCTGCCATCAGAAAGTAAACCCGCCGCCACCGACACGCCTTGACAAGGATCATATATAAGAAAGGGAATCATGCAATCATTTGACATTCATAATTACAACATAAACAGCTGCGAGGACCTGGCCAAAGACGCGGCCGCTGTCCTCAAAAAAAGAGAAGGCCGCACCATCAAGTCGGGCGGCCTCTGGGTCTACGACAACGAGATCGCACAGATGCGCGGCGATTTCGAAGACGGCGATATCATCTCCGTCGAGGATTTTGACGGGTATTTTATGGGGTACGGCTTTATCAACCGCAGGTCTAAGATCACCGTCCGCCTGCTCTCCCGCCGACGTGAGAACAAGGTCACACCGGCTTTCCTTGCGCAGCGCGTGCGGAGCGCCTGGGAATACCGGAAGAAGGTCATCGACACGTCCAGCTGCCGTCTGATCTTCGGCGAGGCGGACTTCCTGCCGGGCCTGACAGTCGACAAATATGAAGACATTCTCGTCGTGGAATCCCTGGCGCTCGGCATCGACCGGCTCAAGGGCATGATCCTGGCGGCGCTGGTCAGTGTCCTCGCCGAAGACGGCATCAAAGTTCGCGGCATCTACGAGCGGAGCGACGCCAAGGTGCGCGAGCTCGAGGGCATGCCCCGCGAGAAGGGCTTTCTGACCGCCCCCTTCGATACCAAAATAGAGATCACCGAAAACGGGGTCCGCTACATCGTGGATGTGGAGAACGGCCAGAAGACCGGCTTCTTCCTGGACCAGAAGGACAACCGGCGCGCGATCCACCGTCTCTGCGGAGGCGCCAAGGTTCTGGACTGCTTTACGCACACGGGCTCCTTTGCCCTCAACGCCGCCATCGCCGGAGCGTCCTCGGTCGTCGCCGTTGACGCCTCTGACCTGGCCGTGGAGCAGGCGCGGGAGAACGCGCGGCTCAACGGCGTCGAGGACCGCGTCTCCTTCCTGTGCCGCGACGTCTTCGCTCTTTTGCCCGAGCTGATCGAGAAGGGCGAGCAGTATGACGTCGTCATCCTCGATCCGCCCGCTTTCACCAAGTCCCGCAATTCCATCAAGGCCGCCGCGCGCGGCTACCGCGAGATCAATCTGCGCGGCATGAAGCTGGTCCGAAACGGCGGCTACCTCGTCACCTGCTCCTGCTCCCACTTCATGGACCCGGA
>CACXGR010000147.1 GCA_902767235.1 uncultured Lachnospiraceae bacterium
CAGCCTTTTTTTAAACAACTGCAAACTTACTCGCTAAAGAGCTCCAAAAGATCCGAGACCCTGACAAAATAATAGTCGTCAGCGCTCTGCCGGATGCCGTTCCTTGTGGTCAGGACATCTGCATACAGATCGGAGTAATGGATGTAATTGCCGTTTTGATCGATCGAATACTCTCTTTGATCGGTGATGTCCTTACAGATCGCCAGTACCAGGCCGTCGTAATCGGCAGGGACCCGGAATGTGAGGGTCGTGTCCACGGAGGCCGGGCAGGTAAACCTTGTTTTCCCATCATCCAGATCATAGAGGCTCCAATCGGAAGAAGAGGAGTTCCGGGTGTCGGATTTGGCGAAGAGCCGGTAAGTGCGGCCCTGCCATGTGACATCGGATTCCGTCATGGAGGAAGCGATCGCCTGACCGGGGGAGATGCTCGTGTCCCGGTCGTCCTCTGTTTCCTTGTCCGTATAGTTGAGGAGAGAGGTTCCGGTGTAGGCATCACAGGGATGAGGGACGTTTTCGGACCACTGGATATACCAGCTGGGAGCACTGTTATTGAATATTCCGCTCATCGTACCGGTCCACCTCAGCTCGATCGAAATGTCCACGGATCCGCCGGAGCGAAGCTTCATCTCACCGCCCACCGGCTCTGCTTTTGCGTCGACAATGCGCAGTACACCGTCTTCGACATTCTCCGGATCTCTGATCAGTCCGAAGGAATCGGGATTGGCGGTCTCGTACATGGTATAGGTCCAGAAGGTCCTGACGGGAAAAGTGGTCTCAGTGGTGTACTCAAAGCCTTTCCACTCATCATACCGCTGTCCGTCCGGGGGCACATCCGGGCCGTGCATGACTTCGACCTTGGTGTCACCGCCGTTGTCATCTGCCCGCACATATCCGCCTGCGGAAGCGGAGACGGCCAAAACAGCAATCGCCGCCGCTATAAGGGAAAACAGTTTTTTCTTTCTATTCACCATAGTGTTCCATCTCCGTAGCCCTGAGCGTCTCCGCCGTCAATGTACTCGTAATCATAGGAGGACGAGGATTCGCTCTCTTTTTTGAGGTCCTTCTTCTGCTGACTGAGATCTTCCTTGAGCTTTTCCTGACGTGCCCGCTCCTGTTTTTCTTTCTCTTCCTGGGACTTATCCTTGGACTGGGAGCCGCTTTGATTATCGCTCTGGCTCTGGTCCTGATTCTGGTCCTGTCCGCCGCCGCCCTGGTTCTGATCCTGGTCCTGTCCGCCGCCTCCGCTCTGGTCGTTCTGGTCAGATTGAGACTGGCTCTGGAGCTTCTTGAGCATCTCATCGATGTCGTGCTTGAGGCTGTCGGCATCGGCAAAATGGCCGTCGTCACTTCCCACGGGCTCACTGGCGCATTCGTGTTCCGTCAGGACGTATCTCGCCTGGTAGAGGATTGTGACCGCCTGCGAGACGGCATCCTGGTCCTCCATATCGAGATGGTCGAAGTCGATCGTGTGGCACATGGAGAAGGCCAGATTCACGCGGATCATGCACTCCTCATCCCGCTCCGGCGGATCCGAGGCCAGCGCCTTTTGGTACCAGGTGACTGCCTCACTGTAATTGCCGCGCTGAAATTCCGCATTTCCTGCGTTGTAAGGGGCAACATAATTCTCGCCGAAGGGAAGGTAGCTCAGCACTTTCTCGGGAAGGGACGAGTAACTGCCGCTTCGGTAAGTCTGCAGGAAAACTGCGTTTACAAGACTTCTCGCGATGACGAGAATACCTGCCAGGGCGATGAGACAGCAGACGACCCGCAGCACGCGTTTGAGCGCCGCGAGGAACTTCCTGAATGTTTCTCTGCCTGAATTCATCACGCCACCCCCCCTCTGTAGATCGTAAGGAACAGCCACGCGAGGAGCAGCAGCGCCACAAATCCGGAGAAGAAATGATAGGTCTCTGCATAACCGTCCCTGTCTCCGTTTGCAAAAGCGGTGTCTCTGCTCATGAGACGGATGGAGTGCAGACGCGTGAGCAGGGAAGCGCCCATGTCACGGGTCTCATTGATGTAAGGAATGCCTAGGTCATTTGCGATCTTATGCAGATTGGCCTCATCCAGGCGGGAGAGCGCAACGCTGCCGTCGGATACATTCCGGATGTAGCCCCTGCCGGGATAATTCATGCGGCCGCCCTCCTCGGTGCCGTATCCCAGGACCGCACCGTTATCGACAAGATCATTGAGATCCCTGAAGCTCATGAGGCTGGAGCCGTCGGTCGTCTCCCCGTCGCTGAAGAGAAAGACGATCGTCTTGCGGTGCCCCTTTTTCCTGGCGGCCGACTCCATCATCGCCCCGATCGCATCGTGGGCGGTATTGAGCGAGGAGCCCTGCGCCGTGGCGTAGGAGGGCATGCTCAGCTGGTCGAGGATATCGCTGATGGCAGATATATCCTGCGTGAAAGGCGTCATGATATCCGCCCCGTCGTCAAACCGGATCAGGCAGAAGCAGCTGCCCGGCAGCGAATTCATGATCGTCTGAATGTCTTTTTTGACGCCCTCAATGCGGGGGCCGCCGCTGTGATCCTCCGCCCACATGCTGATCGTGGAGTCCACCACAAAAGCGACATCCAGGTTGTTGGTCTTGATGTCAGCGGACGGGCTCAGATACATGGGACGGATCCCCACTCCGGCGATGCCGGCGCCCATAGCCAGCAGCATGATCAGTGCGGTCAGCTTGCGGGAGAGTTTTCCCCTGCGGATCCCTCTGCGCAGGATCAGATAGATCGTCGTGAGCAGGATCACCGCAAAGCCCGCTGCCAGCACATAGAAGAACAGCTGCGGGGTGTCCGTGTCCATGGTGGACGTAGCTGTCTTGGTGGTCATGATCTTGCTTGACTGAATATCGGTCAAAATATCCTTGGCCGTCAGTTCCGTTCCGGGCTCATAGAATTTGCCGCCGGTGAGTTCCGCGGCTTCCTTCATCTCGCTGATACTTGCTTCGGATTCCGCCATGTTCAGGCCGACGGCAGGATCGATGCCGAACACAACGACTTTGTTGTAGGCGCACATCTCCGCCGCTTCTTTCAGCGTCACCAGCGGATCGCCGAGCAGCTCCGGCTTGTTGTCCGTGACAAAGAGAATGATCCTGGTCCGCTCCTCCGCGGCCAGCTCCGGGAAGCTGAAGAGACAGGAAGCGAGTCCTTCCCCGATGGCCGAGGTCCCCTTGAGCTCGTAGCCCGCGGTGATCCCGGCGTCAAAAGAGGCCAGGATCCGGTTCAGTTCCTCATACCGGCTCCGCTCGGACTGGGGAATGTCGTATACGGAATCGTATTTCTGGGCAAATTCGGTCATGAAGGCTTCCTGCGCGTTCAGGTATCCCTCCAGCGCATCGAGCCTTTGAAGCGCAAAATCGTAGTCCTCCGTCATAGGGACATACTGAACGCTGGACGTATTGAAGAGGGAGATGCCGATGCGGTCCCCGTTCAGGCCGGACACGGTCTCCCGGAAGGCCTGCACCAGGTCCTTTACGCCCTCATAGTTGGAGGAGGACAGATCGATGCACAGAAAGATATCCCTGCGATTGACCGTGTCCTTCAGCGTTTCCCGCTTGTAGGGCCTGGCCGTCAGAAGAACGGCGGCAGCCAGCGCGGCGATCACCCCGGCGTAGGTCAGAAAGCGCAGGATCCTGGCTTCGATCAGACGGCGGCGGTAGAGTGGAAGGGCCTTGAGCCGGGCGGTATTGGCAGCCTTGAGGCTTTCGTCCTTGTCCGGCTTGTCCCTGAGCTTCAAAGCAGCGAACAGGACGCCGGCGATCAAGAGCGCTCCGGCGATGAGTGCCCAGATATTATGAAAATTTACACCCATATTTCGGTCAGCTCCTTACCTTTTTTGATGCAGTTCTGCGCAGCCGCATCGGTGCGGCATGCTGCCTGGGGATCATAGAAATCTTTGACAAAAGCGGCGATCGAAGCCATCTCGGGTTTCATCAGCACAGCTTGTGCCGAGGCTTCGTCCCGGGTACCTGTCGCTGCTCTGACAAAACTGTGTACCGCCTTACACATCTGCTCGTACACACTGTATGGATCCAGCTCCTTATTTCGCAGTGCGTTCTCAATGCTGTCCACCCATTGGAAGGAATTGTGGCGGATGGCGTCGAGTACACGGGAGCGGAGAATCCGGGGGGCGAACCGCATGAGCCGCCCCAGACGCTCATTCTTTCCGGAGCGGTAGGCGGCGACGACGCCGATCTTCCGCTCATTGTCAGCCCGCGTGTACACCTCATTGATCATATCTCTGCCGCTCTTTATGGAAGCGATCGAATCGGCAATGGGACGGGAAGCAAATTCAGGCCCGTAATACTTGCGGATCAGCTGCGCATACTCAGGCCTCCCCAGTCTGCTCAGATCCTCGCAATTCATATTTTCGGTCCTCAGGCCGGTCACATCCGAGATGAACTGCCGGACTTCCCGGCTCATATGCTGATGTACGGCTCTCGTATCCAGTTTTTGGTCCGCATAGGCATTCTCGATCTCGGCGATCCGCGAGAGAGATTCTCTATGGAGCCTGTCGAGCCTGAGCGGAGAGTTGACCCTGACTGCGAAGAGCCGCTTCAGAAGAAAAGCGACGAGGACCGACAGCAGGATCAGCCCGATGCCCACCGCATACCAGTAGGAGGAGTAGGCGAAGGGCGGTTCAAGTTCTATCGAGTATTTCATGTGATCCCCTTTCTGCGCCCAAACAGATAGATCAGCGTGTCGACAATGTCTTCCTCCTTCGAGATGTTCTTGAAGAAGATGCGGTTGCGGGTCAGCAGCTGATGCGCCGCTCCTTCCAGATCTTCCCGGATCTTCTGTTCTTCGCGGTGGAGATCGCCGAAAATAGACAGGAAGGGATCGGCAAAGCGATCGTCATCCAGGTCGTAGGCGCGCTCCGAAGTCAGAAGCGCATCTTCAATCCGGAAGATATAGACGTCGTTGTGATAAATGAGCCGCTTTACCAGCGCTTCATCCATTTGGGCGAGTCCCTCTGCGTCCGAGATGATCACCAGGATCATCTGCCGCTCGAAGACGGATGCGGTCTTGATGAGCGTCTCATAGAAGCTCTGATTGGGAGAGCCGCACTCGATCGCTTTTCTGTAGGCGGTGAGCTGTTCCTCGAGATGAAGCGGGCCGGACATGAAGGAACTGATCCGGCTGCCCTCGTCACTGCAGCAGGCCAGGGCATAGTTCACGCCCTGTTTGCCCAAAAGATAGGCCGCCACGCCGAAAGCCATCAGCGCGATCTGCTCCTTGGACTCCCCTGCGGGCGTATCGCCGGTCATTTTCTTCCCGGTATCGCCGATGAAGAGTACATCGTGCTTTCTGTCCGCAAAATAGCGCCGGATCAGGGTCTTGCCGACTCTGGAGGAGGATTTCCAGTCGATGTAGTTGACGTCGTCCCCGTAGCGGTACTCTCTGAGGTCGTCAAAATCAAGACTGCGCCCATGCTGCATGGAGCGGTAGTCCCCGTCGAGAAGATCGGACGTCTTCCTTTTTGTATAGAGCGCGGCCACCCGCCGCACCCGGTCAAGATAGTCGTAATTAATATCTATACTCATGGCGTAGGCACCGAATTCACGAGAAGGTCAACGATCGTTTCCACGGGCACATTGTCGGCAACAGCCGCGTAGCCGAGGCCGATCCTGTGGCGAAGCACCTGATGGCGCATGTTCTTGACATCCTCCGGGATCACAAATGTGCGCCCGTTCATCAGCGCGGAGGCCTTCGCGACTTTGAGGAAGTTGATGGTGGCACGGGGGCTGGCGCCGATGCGGATGTAGTCGGCCAATTTTTTGTCGATATAGTCGGCGGGATGGCGGGTCGCGGTGACAATGTCGGCGATGTATTTTTTGACAGAGGCGTCGATATACACCTTCTCCGCGACATCCTGCACCTTGTCCACTTCCTCCAGGGAGAGGACTGCGGGTTCCTTACTGGCGATCGAGCCGTCCTCGATCTTATTCATGATCGTAATCTCTTCCTCGGCGCTCGGATAAGTGATCTTCTCCTTGATCATAAAGCGGTCCGTCTGGGCCTCGGAGAGGGGATAGGTGCCTTCCTGCTCGATGGGGTTCTGCGTCGCGATGACGATAAAAATATCCTGCGGCATGCGGTAGGTGACGCCGCCGATGGTGACCTGGCGCTCCTGCATGGCCTCGAGCATGGCACTCTGCGTCTTGGCGCTGGAGCGGTTTACCTCGTCGAGCAGCACGAAATTGGCAAAGACCGGGCCGAAGATCGTCTCGAATTTTCCGGTCTCCTGATGATAGATCTGCGTGCCGATGATATCGCTGGGCAGGAGGTCCGGCGTGCACTGGATCCTTGAGAATTTGCCGCTGACGGCGTCCGAGATCGCCTTGGCGGCGGTCGTCTTGGCGAGGCCGGGTACCGACTCGATCAAAATATGCCCGTCTGCCACCAGAGAGGTGATCAGGGATTTCTTGAGCCCTTCCTGGCCCACGACTCTCGTCGAATAATACTGTCCCAGTTTCCTGATCACTTCCTGCGAAAACTCGAATTCATCCTGTGAAATCGTGCTCATATTTTCCATTTTATTCATTGCGTGTCCCTTGATCCTTTCTGCTTTCTGGAGAGGTTTCTGAAGAGTATTGTACCATATCGGAGGGTGGTGCGCGGCGTTTGAAGTCACTTGATGTAACGCTTTTTTGATCATATACTATGTAAAAATGGTCCTTTTCTGAGGCCGCTGCGCTCGGTGGTGTTTGGAAGAGAGACGGCTGTCCAGGATGTGTGCTGCTGCGGGAAACGAGGTGAAAAAGATGAGCAAGTTGAATGTAAGATCGAGTGTTATTTGTATCCTTCTTGCGATCGCTTTCGGTGCGGGCGGACTATATGCCGGCAGAGCGGCAGGTCTTAAGGCCGGCAGAACAGAGGCGGAAGCGGCGTTTCAAAAGGAACGCGAGCAGCTTCAGAAGGAAAAAGCGCAGTATCAGACAGAAGCGGAGACGAGTCAGGCTGAGAAGGAGCTTGATATTTTGATCCACCGCAGTGAGCTGGAAGGACTGGGTGAGCCGGACGGCCCGATCTATGTCACCGGCCATAAGAGCCCGGATTCGGATACGGTCTGCTCGTCCATCGCCTACGCG
>CACXGR010000148.1 GCA_902767235.1 uncultured Lachnospiraceae bacterium
TCTGCTGCATTCTTTATAAAGTCACTCTCAATTCTGTCCTTCATTTTCCTGATCCTTTTCCGGTTCCTGATCTTTTCGGGTTCTGTACTTTTCGAGATAGATCAAGAGTACAGAGATATCCGCCGGTGTCACGCCGGAAAGACGGGACGCCTGTCCGATTGAAGAAGGTCTGAACTCTTTTAGTTTCTGTCTTGCCTCCAGTCGAAGGCTTCCTACATCGTCATAATCGATCAGGACGGGAATCTTTCGATTTTCCATCTTATCAAACTGTTCCACCTGTCTTTTTTGTCTGGCGATGTATCCTTCATAGCGGATATTGATCTCCACCTGCTCCGTCACTTCTGCGGGAAGCGGTTTTCTGTCGGGATCCAGGCCCGCGATCTTTTCATATCCCAGCTCCGGTCTGCACATGAGCTCGGCCAGTGAGCAGGCTGTCTTGAGATCTGCGGATCCGAGAGACCTCAGATATTCCTGATTTTCTTTGGCGGCTCCGATCCGAACACTCTTCAGTCTCCGGATTTCTTCCTCGATCATCTTTTCCTTGCGGCATACGTGATCGTACTGTTCCTGACTGATCAGGCCCACCCTGTATCCATATTTGCGGAGTCTGAGATCTGCGTTGTCCTGCCTGAGCAGAAGACGATACTCGGCTCTGGAAGTCATCATTCTGTAGGGTTCCCGGTTGTCCTTGGTCACCAGGTCATCGATCAGAACACCGATGTAAGCTTCTGAACGCTTGAGGACAAGCGGTTCGCCGCCCTTTATCTTCATGGAAGCGTTGATGCCGGCCATCAGACCCTGTGCGGCTGCCTCCTCATAGCCGCTGCTCCCGTTAAACTGGCCGGCGCAGAAGAGACCTTCAATTTCTTTGGACTCCAGCGTCAGCTTGAGCAGGTTGGCATTGATGCAGTCATATTCAATGGCATAGGCATTTTTGACGATCACACAGTTTTCCAGGCCGGGAACCGTCCTGTACATTCTCTGCTGGACATCGTCAGGCATAGAAGAGGACATCCCGTCCACATAGACCTCGTTGGTGCTGCGTCCTTCCGGCTCAATGAACACCTGGTGCCGGGTCTTCTGGGCAAATTTGATCACTTTGTCCTCGATGGAGGGGCAGTATCTGGGACCGGTACCCTCGATGATCCCTGCATAAATGGGAGAGCGGTCTATGTTTTGGCGGATGATATCATGCGTCTCCTCATTGGTATACGTGAGATAGCAGGGCACCTGTTCAATCTGTACATCTGCCGGGTCCGTGGAGTAGGAGAAGGGAACGACCACTTTGTCTCCCTCCTGAATCGTCATCTTGGAGTAGTCGATCGTCCTTCCGTCCATTCTGGCCGGCGTGCCGGTCTTGAAACGGCGCAGCGGGATTCCCAGTCCGTTCAGGGAAGCTTTGAGCCCGGTGGATCGCTGCATTCCGCTGGGGCCTGTCTCCGTTATGGATTCTCCGACCAGACAGCGCGCGTTCAGATAGGTGCCTGTGCAGATGATCGCCGCCTCACATTTATAGACGGTACCCGTATGGATCCTGACGCCCGTGACCTTGTTGTTCTCTGTGAGGATCTCTGTAACTTCCGCCTGGCGGATGGTCAGATTTTCCTGGTTTTCCAGGACCTGTCTCATCGCCTTGGAATACTCTGCCTTATCGGCCTGTGTACGGATCGAATGCACAGCAGGTCCTTTGGATACGTTGAGCATCTTGGACTGGATAAAGGTCCTGTCAATGACCTTGCCCATCTCCCCTCCGAGGGCGTCAATTTCCCTGACGAGATGCCCCTTGGAGGATCCCCCGATATGGGGATTGCAGTTCATCATCGCAATGCTGTCCACATTCATGGTGAAGACCACTGTTTTCAGCCCAAGCCTCGATGCGGCAAGCGCCGCCTCCACGCCTGCGTGACCTGCGCCGATCACGCAAACCTGTGTTTCAATATGGTATTCCATACTCGTATCGTCCTTCCCGACCCTTGTCTCTCTGATCATTTGCCCATGCAGAATTTGGAAAAGATTTCCTCGACCAGATCATCCTCCACGGCTTCTCCAAGGATCGTCCCAAGAACCCGATAGGCATTCATCAGATCTATGGAGAAGAAGTCTTCACTCATTCCGTTCCTAATACTGTCTTCCACCAGACAGATGGAATCCAGCGCCTCCTGAACCGCTTTCTTATGTCTGAGATTGCTGAGGAAGATCTCATTCTTCTCGGCGATCTCACCGGTGTGAAAGAGCTCGGCGATAAATTTTCCCAATTCTTCCATACCTTCTCCCGTCTGAAGAGAGATAAAGAGAAGAGGGGGGCAGTCGCTGCCGCGGGAGGTGAAGATATCTCTTACATCTTTTTCTGTCACCTCTGACATCAAATCTGTCTTATTCATCAAAATGATACACTTGGTGCCTTCCTGCAGCTTGGCGATGATCCTCTCCGCGATCTCTCCGTCCTCCGGGGAGATCTTTCTAGAGCTGTCGACTACAAAAAGAATCATGTCCGCATTCTCCAGCGCCTGCTGCGCTCTGTGAACGCCGATCTGTTCCACCTTGTCGCTGGTCTGCCGGATCCCGGCCGTGTCTGTCAGATGGAGCAGCACGCCGCCTACCCGGACTGTCTCACTCAGTGTATCCCTGGTGGTTCCCTCAATTTCGGTGACGATCGCTCTCTCTTCACCGGCCAGATGATTGAGAAGAGAAGATTTTCCCACATTGGGTCTTCCGACGATCGCCGTCCGGATCCCTTCCCGCAGTATCCTTCCTTCCTCGGCGTGGGAGAGAAGAGATTTCATTTCTTTTTCCAATTGTATACATGTATTCATAAGCTTTTCCGGATAATCGTCCAAACTGTAATTCTCGGGATCATCCAGTGCCGACTCAATGAATGCGATCTCATACAGGACTTTCTCACGAAGTTCCCTGATCCTTGAAGATACGGCTCCCTCCAACTGTGCAGCCGAAGTCTTTCTGGCAAATTCATTGCCGGAAGAGATCAGGTCCATGACGGCTTCCGCCCTGGCCAGATCGATCCTTCCTCCCAGAAAAGCTCTCTTTGTAAATTCTCCCGGCTCGGCCATCCTGGCTCCGGCCTTCAGGACCAGCTCCAAA
>CACXGR010000149.1 GCA_902767235.1 uncultured Lachnospiraceae bacterium
ACGCCTCTGCTGCCCTGGGTATCCAGGGGCTTGATGATCACATTGCCGCCGATCTCAGCATAATACGCCTCTGCTTCTTCGAGGGAAGCAACGGTTCGGTTGGGGAGCAGTTTGATCCCGAGTTCCGCCATGCGCGCACGCATCCGGCTCTTGTCGGTGAAGAGACATCCGGTCTCATAGCCGATCCCGGGAAGGCCCAACTGCTCAGCCGTGTATGCGACGGAGCGCACAGCGATGTCCGTCTGGTCGGTGATAACGCCGCAGACGGCGTTCTGTCTTGCATATTCGAGAATGCGCTCTCTGTCTCTCACGTCAGTGAGAAAGGCATCCTTGATGTAGGGTTTAAACATGTCGGAGACGACGGGGGCGGCCAGCAGGACGTTGTAAGAGAGGGAAGCCCTCTGCACGAGCGGAAGCTGAAAGTCCCCGGCTCCGATGATCAATATATTCTCCATAGTTATATCTCCCTTCCGGAAGAGGCCTGCGGGGTACATTCTGCCGGGACACTGCCGCCATCAGCAGCGCCTGCGTCCGGATCATTGCCGTAGATCTCGCGGATGACAAACTGAGGCGAGTTGTTCAGTGATATATAGATGCGTCCGACATACTCGCCGATGAGACCGAGCATGAACATGATCATGCCGCCGATAAAGCAGAGCATGGACATGAGCGAGCTGTATCCGATGGCCACATTGGGATTCAGAAGTTTGTGAATGACCGTATATGCGACCAGAAACATGCCGAAAATAGCGAACAGAATACCGCAGGTAGTGGCAAAGCGGAGCGGTTTGACAGAAAAGGCGGTGAAACTGTTCATCCACAGGGCGAAGGACTTTCGGAAACTGTAATGCCCGACGCCGATGGTACGCTCCCGCTCCTCCATCTCCACATTGACCACATTTTTGGTCGAGCGGAGCATGAGCCCGGAGAGATAGGGATAGGGATTCTTGTACTTGATCACCTCATCCTTTACGAAGCGCTTCATAACGGAGAAGTTAGAAAACTTCAGTTCTTTGTCCTTGCCCAAAAGCCAGGTCGCGACGGCGTCGTTGACCTTGGAGCCGAAATTCTTGAAGCCGGACTGGGTCTTGTGGGGGTACTTGGCGATGGCCACATCGGCGTTCCCGTTCAGAAGGGGATCGAGCAGATCCCAGAGACGGTCGGTCGGACACTGCTGGTCATCGTCGATAAAAACGACGTAATCGCCGTCTGCATAGTGACAGCCGCAGATCAGGGCGTTGTGCCGGCCCCCGTTCTTGGCCAGATCGATGGCGATCACGTTGGGATCGCTCTCCGCCTTCGCCCGGATCACGGCCAGAAGATTGTCCGGAGAGCAGTCGTTGACAGCAATGATCTGGTAAGTAAAATCAGGCCGCTGTGCGACGACCTGACGAATTTCATCTATGACGAGCCCTACGGAGCCCTCACTGTGATAGCACGGGATGATGAAGCTGATCAGCTTTTTCCCGCTCTTGTGTATTGCATCAATATTCACGAAATACTCCTATCTCTTATCTTTTTCTGCCTTTTAACCGGTGCAGATCCCGGCTTTGTCATCCCTCGCGCGCAAATGACAAAACGGCGTCGATCACCCGGTCTCTGTCCTCTTTCGTCATGCCGTAATAGAGGGGAAGCCTCGTGAGGCGGTCGCTTTCCCGGGTGGTATAGACATCCTCACCGCTAAAGCGCCCGAATCGACGGCCGGCGGGGGAGGAGTGCAGCGGCACATAGTGGAAAACGCTGTTCACACCGCAGCGTTTCAGGTAATCGATGAAAGCGGTTCGATCCCGAAGATCCCGTAGTTTAATATAGTACATGTGCGCATTGTGCACGCATGCCTCAGGGATCACCGGCAGTTCGAAACGGCCCTGTGCGGCAAGGGGTGCAAAGGCTTCGTTGTAGGCGTGCCAGGTGGCAAGGCGGTTTTCATTGATGCGGTCGGCTTCCAGAAGCTGTGCCCAGAGATAGGCCGCGTTCATGTCACTGGGAAGATAGCTGCTGCCGTATTCGACCCAGGTGTATTTGTCTACCTGGCCGCGGAAGAAACGGGCGCGGTCGGTGCCCTTTTCCCGAAGGATCTCTGCTGGCTCTATATCCTCTTTGTGACGCAGGACCAGCGCGCCGCCTTCTCCCATGGAGTAGTTCTTGGTCTCATGGAAGGAATAGCAGCCGAAATCGCCGATGGTTCCCAAAGCTCTTCCTTTATAAGAGGCCATGACGCCCTGCGCCGCATCTTCGATGACTTTGAGGCCGTGCTTTCTGGCGATCTCCATGATCGCGTCCATCTCACAGGAGACACCTGCGTAATGCACAGCCACGATGGCCTTCGTTCGGTCTGTGATGGCTGCCTCGATCTTGTTCTCATCTATGTTCATGGTGTCCGGCCGGATGTCTACGAATACAGGTGTGGCGCCGGTCAGTACGACGGAGGTTGCCGTGCTGGAAAATGTGAAACTGGGCAGGATCACCTCATCGCCCTTTTCAAGTCCGCAGAGAAGCGCAGCCATCTCGAGGGCCGTGGTCCCGCTGGTGGTCAGAAGCACGCAGGGCGCGCCGAATCGCTCTTCCATCCAGTGATCGCATTTCTTGGTAAACGGTCCGTCGCCGCAGATCTTGTGCGACTCGACAGCCTGTCTCACATATTCGAGTTCCGTTCCTACGTACGGAGGGATATTAAAAGGTATTTTGTTCATAGGATAGACCCCTCTTTCCAAATCGCTGTACTGAAAAGGTAGTACACCATTGTCATTATACTATCATAAATCAGATTTTCCTATATTTTTCTGCGCATAACATATAGGGAACTTAAGATTCTTTGAAAAAGCGGGCAGATATTGATGACTTGCTTTCCTTAGTTGCATACGGTAGAATTACGATGATATAGTATCTCCGCAGGTCAATTACGTCCGGCGGCAGAAAAACAGTGATATTCAGCGGTATTTGCTTGGTATATATGACGGAGAAAAGGAGCAGATCATGCAAAACAGAGAAAGAGTGATCGATTTAAGGGCACTGCTAAGGTGCGTCTTGGAAAAATGGAGACTGATCCTCCTGGCGGGACTGGTCATCTGCGCCGTACTGGCCGGCAAAGAAGGGTATGCGCAGTATAAACTCTATCAGGAGGGACAGCAGGCGAGCACGGAACAGGCGCCTGTTGTGAACGAAGCCGGGACCAAGGCGGCGGAGCTCAAGCGGATCAATGATGTAATAGAGAATAAGAACACATATTTTGTCAATTCTATTCTGGGGAAGATCGATCCGGCCAAAGAAGGAAGAGCGACAGCGGATCTTGTCGTGATGACCGGGGCGGACATGACTGCGGAAGCGGCCGTACAGACGCCGGAAGCACCGGCAGAAGGGACTGAAGCGGCGCAGGAGACACAGACAGAAACAGCTGCAGGCCAGGAGACCGCTGCGGAAGCGGCACAGGAGACGCAGGCGGCGCAGCCGGCTGAAAATGAGACGGACCGCCGTATGAGAACGACCAGTCTCGTCAATTATTACATCTCCTGCGTGAACTACCGCATTGATTATACGGCCGTGGCCAAGGAGCTGGGCGTGGACGCCGTGCTCATACCGGAGCTGGTCTCCGTCACAGACAGCATCAAAGATGACAATATGGCCAGTATCACGGTCATTTATCCCACAGAGGACGGGGCAGAGAAGATCCGGGATGCGATCCTGGTGCAGGTGAGCGGTCTGACGGTACAGGCGCAGGAACAGTACGGCCGGCATACGCTGCAGATCGTCAACGAAGCATCGGCAGTGGTACAGGACTCCTCCCTCTACAAGTGGGCCTATACGCGCACGTCAGAGATCACGTCGCTGATCAACAACCGGAAGACCCTGGAGAAAAATCTGTCGTCCGGTGTGACGGCGCCCAGTGTGGCCAAAATCAGCAAAAGGGACGCCGCAATGGCGGCGGCCAGACAGGGCGTTATAGGACTGGCGGCGGGGATCATCGGCGCGATGATCGTCATCGCGTTCTACCTGATCGCAGCCGGTAAAGTGCTCTCCGGACGGGAACTGAACCGCCACTACGGTCTTCGCAGGATCGCCTGTGTCCCGGGAAGAAAATACGGCACACTCAAGGGGCTGGATAAACTGGCGGCTTCGGTGGACGCCGGATACTACAATCACCCCAAACGGAGCGTATGTCTGCAGGTGGCGGACGCCGGCATCCGGTCGCTGATGCGGCGGGATGCACAGATCGCGCTTGTGAGCGATCTTCCGACCGAATATGTCGAAAAGCTGGCGGCGGAAATGAATAAACTCGGTCAGGGCAGCGGCGCGATCCGCTACTTTGCGGTGCCTTGCGTCCAGCAGACACCGGACAGTATAGAGGCGCTGGATAACTGCGACGCGGCGGTACTGGTGGCCAAGGCGGAATCGTCCACTTATAAGGGAACCGGCGATGTCTTGGATGCGGCGGGTCTCCTCGGAAGAGAAGTGATCGGCTCGATCGTTCTGATGTGACTGCGGCTGCAGACAGGAGAATGAAATGGGGACGGAAAACCGGAGCGGTGCGGGACTGGGTGCTTCAGGCGTGCTGAGCCTGGTCACGACAGTCTTTCTATTCCAGACACTGCTCGAGAACTATATTTATCAAACGTCTTATCTGGACGAAGCGATCGCCGCGCTGTTTTTCGGATACTTTTTGCTGGACCTTGTGGCCAGCCTGCGGATCCGCACCGAGGACCTGATGATCTCATGTCTGGTGGTCATGACAGCGGCGGCCGGACTCTATGCCAACCACAGATTCGGGATCCAGGAGTCATTATCCGCCATCGCGCTGGATATCGTCAGTCACTTCAAGTTTGCGGCGATGTACCTGGGTGTCAGCGCTTTCTGCAGGGTGAACCGGGTGGATTATCGCAGCGCGCTCAGGCTGCCGGTACTTCTTGCCAAGATCTATTTGGCGGTCCTTTTTATTTTCGGTGTTCTGAATCTCTTTACGGACCTGGGGATGTACGCGGAATACCGATACGGATTAAGGACATATTCCTTTATCTTCGGCACACCGGGGATCGTGACCAACACGACGCTCTTTATCATTATGCTTCTCCTGACGGAGTCGGCGCTTCATCCCGGAAAGCGGAATATCCTCTTTTTATCCATGAGTGAAGCGGTCTTGATCATGGTCATAAAGTCGAGATCACTGATCCTGGCGGCGATCATTCTGCTCCTGTATATATCGCTGATCATCGAGAATAAGCATTCGATGTTTCTTCGGTCGCTGGTCATTGCGGCGGCTGCGGTGCTGATCGGATATCCGCAGTACCAGAAATATTTTGTAAACGGCGTCAAAGTCAATCAGGGGACGTCGCCCCGCCTTCTCTTTCTGAGCGGAGGCATACAGCTCTTTAAGGAGTACTTCCCTTTCGGGACCGGGTTCGGGACCTTCGGGTCCAGCACCGCGGCGTCGCACTACTCAAGCCTGTATTATGTCCTTGGGTTTCATAAGATCGCGGGAATGACGCCGAATAATCCGAAATACCTCAATGATACGTTCTGGCCTATGATCTTCGGGCAGCTGGGACTTGTCGGGACGATCCCTTATGTATGCCTGTTCTTCGGGATCCTTTTGGGGGCCTGCAGGAGAGCGAAGGAAAGCGGGAATGTATATGTGCGCTTTGCGGCTTATCTTTTCGCCGCCAATGCGGCAGTCTCGTCCATTCAGTCCAATTATCCGGGCAACAATTCCATGGCTATGATGACCTTTGCCGCGGCGATGATTCCCTTCGCTTTTATAAAAACAGAGGAGGGCAGCGATGGTACTTGAGTGTATCGGGCTTCCCGGCAGCGGCAAGACCTATCTGATCGGGAAACTGCAGGCGGAATTGGAGAA
>CACXGR010000150.1 GCA_902767235.1 uncultured Lachnospiraceae bacterium
CGGATTTTCTGCTGACGATAGCAAACTGAACATCGATGCCTGAATGAATTGCTGAATACGAGGCGATCACCTTAATCTCAGTGAAAAGCCGTTGAAAAGGCATATGGGAAATAGTATATTGTTTGTGGGTTAGCGCAACCTAACCGCTTGAAAATGCATCTCAGCGTTGGATTCGAAGAATTCAGGCCGTCTCTGTTTTTTACCGGACAGGCGGTTTGACACAACGGGTTCGGAAAACAAAACGGAGGAATCCATATGCTTTTAACGATTTTCCTTGCGATCGTGTTCTGCGCGGCTATGGCCATGATGCTTTTCTCAGCTGTAGCATTCATTCAGGATAACAAATTCTTCTCCTCATCAAAAGCCAGCTGCTGAAGCTCTTTGTAATATTCCCGGCCGTATCAGCGCTTGCGGCCTGGGTCTGCGGGATGCTTTAACGGGGGAAAAGGTGATATCACCGGGCATCCACAGTCGAGGATCGGCGGTTTAATTCCTTTTCTATCCTGTTCAGCGTCCTGAAGAACCGGTGAGTGGCGACCGCCGGTCCCATGAGCAGGACCCCGAAGGTGTTCCAGCCGAACATATGCCACCAGGACGTGTGCGGCCCTTCTATGCCCAGATCGATCGCGATCGATTTCAGTTCTTCTGATATTCTCGCCATCCACACCAGCGTGTAAATGAACAGCGTCGGAATTCCGAGCAGGTAGGCCTTCCAGTAGGGCATTACCTTGTGGCCCAGTACGGATTCCAGCTCCGCTTGCAGGCCGAGCGGCATATAGAGCAGGAAGAAGAAGCCTGCTGTGAAAAAGTCGATGAAGCCGAGCAGGAAGCCCGGCCGGTTGGTGTGTCTGTATTTCATATTTGATTATTTCCTTGTTTGCTGGTCATTCGACATGATTATAGACTGATTTGCTGTTTTTGTTCTATAGATTCTGTGCGCTGCCGGAGCGAGCGGCACAGAGGAGTTTCCCGTGATCAAGACAGAGGAGTTTCCTGTGATCGATACGGCGGAATGGTCGTACCATGACGGGAAGTAATTGACATATGTCATATTTGGAACTAAGATTTTTCTGACATATGTCAGAAAGGAGAGCTTATGCCGAGACCACCACGATGCCGCAGAATAGAGCAGCTCCCGGTCTACCGAAGCTTCTCGCCGGATGATACCGCAGCCAAAGATAGTGTACTGATGACCGTTGACGAATTTGAGGCGCTGCGGCTTCTGGACAATGAAGGCCTTACACAGGAGGCCTGCGCGGCCAGGATGAATATCGCCAGGACGACTGTCACAGCCATTTACGACAGCGCGAGGAAAAAGGTTGCCGACGCCCTCGTGAACGGGAAAAGGCTGCTGATCGCGGGAGGACACTTCGAATACGAACCGGTCGACATCAAACAGACGATCAAAGAGAAAGGAACGGATACCATGAGAATCGCAGTAACCTATGAAAACGGAGAGATCTTCCAGCATTTTGGCCACACAGAGCAGTTCAAGCTGTACGACATCGAAGACGGAAAGATCGTGAATGAGCAGGTCGTAGATACCAACGGCAGCGGGCACGGCGCACTGGCCGGTTTCCTTCAGGCGGCAAAGGCGGATGCCCTGATTTGCGGCGGGATCGGCATGGGTGCACAGATGGCGCTCGCGGATGCCGGGATCAAGCTTTATGGCGGATTTCAGGGTTCTGCTGACGAAGCGGCGAAAGCGCTTGCCGCAGGAAATCTTGAATATGATCCCGACGCCCACTGCGATCACCATGGACATCACCATGACGGCGACTGCGGTCATGAGCATTGCGGTGAGCATCATTGTGCCGGGAACTGAGCTGAGACAATGGGGAAATTCTTTTTCCTAAAATTGTAAAATTGCTGTTGACAGTAATGTCGGTATTTGATATCTTACCAGATAGGAAGTGCCTGTCCTGCGTAGCGATGCTATGCATGAACGGCACTTATTTTTTTGCCCACAGGGTTTCCAACATAGGAATCATACAATAGTAACGAAATCAGAAAGAGGAAAAGAAAGCAAATGTTACGGCAGTCAGTGAAAAACTGGATGAAAGAGATCCAAGGCGCATACGGACAGAGTATGTCTGTTAGTGGCGCGCGCCTGAACTCACTGCCGTGCACGACAGAACTCGATCTGTATTCAGATTATGCCCCCAAGGGCGAAATAGGCTTTATCGGGACAGCCCCAGGAATCCGACTATCTTGTCTGACTTAGTGGAAGGACTTGAGAAATCAGGATGCTTTATAAGCAGGGACTGTCGGGATGGATGACAGACCTGCTTTTTTGTTTAACGCCCATTTGGCGGATATGCCCTGCATATCCGGATGGAAATAATTGAAACGGCTGCAGGACAGGCAAAATCGGCACAGGCACGCCGACTGACTAGCAGCCACATATGCCGGCTTTGGGAGAGATCCCACCTTGGGACACTGGCAGCAATAAACCATTAGCTAAAAAGCGTGCGACTTATACTCGTAAGAATAAAAAAGGTGTCCTGAAATGTGACCCTCACAGCAACGATTCCACTCAATGGACGAGAGCAGACGGTAAATCTGTGGCGGTTCGATTCCGCAGGAACAGGGTCATGAATTTGAAACAAAGAAATCTAAGGGAGGAGGAGACAAATGAATTTCGCAGAAGCAGCAAGGAACAACAGCATTTTTACGCGCACTGAGAACGGCGCTGTCGCGCTGAACACGACCGGCGATGCCCGGCTCGATCTGTTTGGCACGATCGGGGCCCTGCGCGGCGCAGAAAAGGAGCGGATCAGCCGCCTCTTCTCAGAGGCATACCGTCAGGATCCGTTGTTTGCGACAAAGATCGCTTTCTACGGGCGTGACGTCAGGGGCGGCCTCGGCGAGAGGGAGACCTTCCGCACAATCTTGAAGGAGATGGCACAGTTTCATCCGGAAGCGCTGCGTCCGAATCTTGATCTGGTCGGTGTATACGGTCGTTTCGACGATCTGTACTGCCTCATCGGCACACCTCTGGAAAACGAGATGTGGGCGGCGATGAAGGAGCAGTTCGAGGAAGACCGCAGAAACCTAAAGGACGGCAAGTCCATTTCTCTACTGGCGAAGTGGATCAAGACCGCCGATGCTTCTTCTGAAAACACCAGGAAGCTCGGCATTCTGACGGCGCAGAAGCTCGGCTATGACGTATACACCTTCAAGAGGATCGTCCGCGCAATGCGCAGGAAGATCGGCGTGACGGAATCCCTGATGTCCGCGGGACGCTGGGATGAGATCGAGTACTCTGCCGTCCCGTCGAGAGCGATGATGATCTACAGAAATGCTTTTCAGAGGCATGATCAGGATCGTTACGTTCAGTTTGTTCAGAAGGCTGTTGCCGGAGAAGAGAAGATTCAGTCGGCAACGCTTTTCCCGTATGACATTGTGGAGAAGGTGATGACCTGGGTCGACTGGAGCCACTACAGGATCGTAGAGGATCCGGCACTTGAGGCACAGTGGAGGCAGCTCCCGGATTACGTAGGTGCGGATGTTAATGCGCTTGTTATCGCGGATACGTCGGGATCCATGCACGGAAGACCGATGGCGACCGCGGTCGGCCTGGCTGTGTACTTTGCTGAGCACAACAAGGGTGCTTACCACGGGATGTTCATGTCCTTCTCCGGGACGTCGAGGATCCAGGTGCTGCGCGGAGAGACTCTGGCGCAGCAGCTCTCCGGGATCAATATGAATGATTGGGAAATGAACACCAACCTGAAGGCGGCGTTTGAGCATGTCCTGGATATTGCGGTGAAGAACAATGTGCCGCGGGATGAGATGCCGAAGTCGCTGATCGTCATATCTGATATGGAGATCGATCGGTGCGGGAACAGGGAGTGGACCTTCTACGAGAAGATGTCGCAGAAGTTTGCGAAGCACGGGTACCAGATCCCGAACGTCATCTTCTGGAATGTGGCCAGCAGGCATGACGTGTTCCACGCGGACAAGAGTCGTACGGGCGTGCAGCTGGTCAGCGGCCAGTCAGCATCAGTCTTCCGGCAGGTCATGCAGAACGTGGGCCTGAACCCGGTGGAGGCAATGGAAAAGGTAATTAATTCAGAAAGATACAGTGCCATAACGGTGGCATAAGGGCTTTTCTCCCTGCGCCGTTATGGCGCGGGGAGGAGAAATGTTTAAGAGTCCGACTTATGGAAAGATGGACATCAGCCAGATCCCTGACAGGATCCTGATGTTCTATCAGAATCATCAGCA
>CACXGR010000151.1 GCA_902767235.1 uncultured Lachnospiraceae bacterium
GCAATTCTGGGCGCCTCTACATCCATCAGGTAGATGTTGGGGGCCAGATTCTCCTTCTTAATGATCTTGAACATCATAAACCTCCATATTCTTTCATAATACTAGCTGCTTATACAGGACTTTATAATACTATCACTCATTTTGCAGCGGTGACAACCGATTTACCGACAAATTTTGTATCTTATCCCGCAGCTGAGATGAATTTTTCGCACTTTATTCGGCGCTGCCGTCCTCTGTGATCTGATAGGTGCCGGTCACGGTGCTGCTCCTCAGACCGTATCGGTTGAGGAAAAAGGCTTTCACGGTGTAGAGGCCGGGTCTCATCAGGATGCCGTCCGAATAGAGATAGCTCTTATCTGTCGGCTCGGTCCCGTCGATGGTGTAAAAGACAGTGCCGACGCCCTGGCTCTCAATGACCAGTGTAAAGTCTGCCGGATAGATCCCCGGCGGATCTCGGAATACCGGGTCGTAGACCAAATAATTGTAGTAGCGGCTCCGGATCGATTCCACTTCGCAGCCCTCTAAGAGCGTGCAGAGCTTGCCGTACTCCCCCTGCTCCGAGCAGATCGAGACGATCCGCTCCCAGGCGTCGTCGAATTCCTGCTGTCCCTCATGCGTGTTCTTCATGACCCGCATGGCAATGCTCAGCGCCTGGGAATAGTCGCCGCCCTTCTGAAGATACTCCGCCTTCTTCAAGTACAGCATCTCATCTGTCCTGATCCCGTCCGGCTTCATGGTCAGCGCCCGGTCGATCAGCCTGGCCGCTTCCGCGTAGGACCCCTGATCCGCCATGTCCTTGGAGCTGTCCAGAAGGGCCTCTCTGGAATTGGCCAGACTGCGCGTATACATTGTATAACCAAAAGCCAGTGCAGCCGCGATCGAGATCAATACGGCCGCTGTCCGAAAACGCCTGCTCATTCTGTCATCCCTCCGGGAGCTTTGCTGTAGATGAACCCTGTCATAGTACCCTCATATTAAAACACGCTTCTCCAGGCTCATAGTTCTTCGAGCAGCTGCTCAAACTGCGGCATGTTCATGAGGACCTGTCTGGCCCTCGTCCCGTTGTCCTGGGATACCACGCCTGCATCCGCCAGCTGATCCATGATCCTGGCCGCCCTGTTAAATCCGATCTTGAGCACGCGCTGAAGCATTCCGATGGACGCCTTGTCCTTCTCGATGACAAATCTGCCGGCTCTTTCAAAATATTCATCGTAGCCCGAGTCACCGCCGGCGTCCAGTCCGCCGCCCGATGCGCCTGACGCTGCCATCTTGTCGATGGCTTTGTCGATATCCGCTGTATCGCCTGAGGCATATTGGTTGTTTTCTTTGATATAGTCGACGACCCTGACGACGTCCTCTTCGGATACGAACGCTCCCTGATACCTTGCCGGCTTGGGGAAGTTCTGGGGATAGAACAGCATGTCGCCCTTGCCGATCAGTTTCTCCGCGCCGTTCATATCCAGGATCGTCCTGGAATCTGTGTTGCTGGCGACGGCAAACGCGATCCTGCTGGGCATATTGGCCTTGATCAGACCGGTGATGACGTCCACCGAAGGGCGCTGCGTGGCGATGATCAGGTGGATGCCTGCCGCTCTGGCCAGCTGCGCCAGCCGGCAGATGGAGGACTCCACGTCATTCTTGCACACCATCATGAGATCCGCCAGCTCGTCAACGATGACGACGATCCTGGGAAGGACCTTCTCGTTCTCCCCGGCGTCGCTTCCTTTGGAGCGGACCAGTGCGTTATATCCGTTCAGGTCTTTTACCTTTGCCAGTGCAAAGAGCTGGTATCTGCGCTCCATCTCCGCCACTGACCAGTTCAGTGCCGCCGACGCCTTCTTGGGATCGGTGACGACCGGGATCATCAGGTGCGGGATGCCGTTGTAGACGTTGAGCTCTACCACCTTGGGATCGACCATGATCATCTGGACCTCATCAGGCGACGCCTTGTAGAGGATACTCATGATGATCGTGCTGATGCATACGGATTTGCCCGATCCCGTCGTGCCGGCGATCAAAAGATGCGGCATCTTGGCGATATCCGTTACGATCGTATTGCCGGCGACGTCCTTGCCGAGGGCAAAGGACAGCTTGCTCTTGGCGTTTCTGAACTCCTTGGACTCCAGAATATCTCTGAGCGCCACGATGGTCGGGTTCTTATTGGGAACTTCAATGCCGATGGCGGGCTTTCCGGGGATCGGCGCTTCGATCCTGATGTCTGCCGCCGCCAGGCTGAGCTTGATGTCATTGGCCAGGTTCAGGACTTTGCTGACCTTGACGCCCTTTTCGGGCTGCAGTTCATATCTGGTAACAGACGGTCCCTGGCAGATATCCGTGATCGTGACGTTTACGCCGAAGATCCTGAGCGTTTCCTGCAGGCGCAGCGCCGTCTCCTTGAGTTCTTTGTCGGATTCCGGCGAGTGCTCCTGCTTTCCCTTATGCATCAGACTGAAAGGAGGGAAGTTGTACTGCCGGTTCTCCGGGCTCCGTTTCTGGTCGCTCATTGCCGTGGATCCGGCCGGTTTTTGTCCGTCGGACCGCTCTCTGTGAACCTCGATCCCTTCGAGATCCTCCTCCGAGATCGCTTCCTGTGACCCGGTCCCCGCCTTTTCCCTGCCGGATAAAGCCGCTGCGCTCACGCGCTGCGCCGCAGTCCCGGACGTTCTTCTGTCACCTGCGCTTTCCCGCACACGTCCGGCTGCCGCTTCCGTTCTCTCCAATGCAGCTTCCTGTGCATCCAGCGCAGCGATCTCTTCCTCTGTGAGCGCATCCGCGCCCCAGGGAATGTCATTGTCCTGCGGTTCCGCGGCTGTCTGAGAGAGGCTGCCGCTCTCCATTTTGGCCGACTGCTGCGCGCGAAAAGTAGACATGCCGCCTGCGTCGGCAATATCGGGATAGGTGCCGCCCGCCAGCTGCTCCGCAGCGCTCTCCCGGGCATATACCTTTTTCATGCTGCTCTCGCCGCCGCCGTCGTAGAAGGGGAAATGAAGATCCCCGCTGCCGCCGTCCGTCTCCCTTGTCCGGGTGAATACCGTCATCGTTGCGCTGCCGGCATTTCCCTCAAAAGGATCCGCTCTGCGGCTCCCGGAAAGGATCAGGTTCTCCGACTCCACTCTCACCGTATTGGCGTCAGGCCGCAGGATTCTCTCTGCTTCGCCGGCCGGCTGATCGCTGACCGGGGAGGCGCTGACCCGGATCTCCTCCGGTCTGAGTGTCTCCTTTCCGCCTCTGTCCAGGATCCTTATGCCGTGGGCCGAGCCTGTGCGGACCCGCTCCGTGGCGGGCTCTCTGACCGGCACGGATGCCGCGGGCTTCTCCGCTTCTGCTGATTCCGCTCTGCTGCCTGCGGCTGCCCCCGCTCTTCTCCTGAAGAGAGTCGTCCCCTCGTCGAGGCCGAAATCTTCCTCTTCTTCAACGGTTTCCGCTTCCAGCTTGGTGCTGAACATATCGACCGCCTCCGCCCTTGACTGGGCGATGCGCAGCCGCTCCTCTCTGTTTTGCTTATCCTGCAGCAGGAGTTCCTCCCGTTCCTTCCTTTTCTGCTCTTTCTCGGTGCGGGCCGCTTCCCTTCTTGCCGCTGAGAGCGCTCTGGCTTCCCTGGCCCTGAGTCTGCGTCTCTCCATAAAAGACGGATCGCCTCTTCTGATCCGCTCCGCCTGGATCCGCCGGTACTCTTCCACAGGGGAAAACTGCGTCAGCACCATCAGGCAGATCAGGACGATGATCACCAGGACAAAGACAGACCCCACGCCCCGCAGCAGCCGGAACATTCC
>CACXGR010000152.1 GCA_902767235.1 uncultured Lachnospiraceae bacterium
GACGGGATCATCCCCGAGATCCTCAATCAGAACATCTACGATGATATTTATGTCGTGACGGACGAGGAGGCGCTGGAAACGTCCAGGCGCCTGGCCAGAGAGGAAGGCCTCATGGTGGGCATCTCTGCGGGGACCAATGTGGCGGCAGCCCTCAAGCTGGCCAAGAAGCTCGGGAAGGGCAAGACAGTCGTCACGGTGCTGCCGGATACGGCGGAGAGATATTTTTCCACGCCGCTCTTTATGGAGTGACGGGATCTTACAGGACTGCGATCGATAAAGAAGCCTTTTTCTCGATTGCAGTCCTTTTCTGTGATATACTTGTGACGGAATCTATCTTTTTTATTTTGGGATCGGGAGGTAAAAATGGCAAACGAGAACAGGCCCCGCGGCAGAAAGCGCAATGAGTCCGGAAAGGGCAGCGGCGTACATATCGGAGAAGGTCTGGGGACAGGTCCTGTAGGAGGACGCGGGAGCAGTATCGGCGGTTCGGGCAGCGCAGGCGGTTCGGGCGGCGGAAAGCGCAGCTTCGGCGGAATGCCGCTGATCGTTTTGCTCATTATCGCGCTGCTGGGCGGCGGCGGATCCATCGGCGGTCTTCTGGGTGGAGGCAGCAGCGGCGGCAGTTATTCCCCCACAGGCAATAACTGGAACGCTTCGGAGGACTATACCTCCAGCTCGGGTGACAGCAACTTCAACCACACGGACAGCAATTACGGCGGAAACGGCTCTCTTTCTACCGGATGGAACGGGGAGGACGCCTCCAATACAGAGCTGAATACCGAGGTGGCGAACGGATCGAGGGAGAAATATACGAAGATCAAGGGCGGCGGCGAAGACACCGTCACGATCATGGTGTACCTGTGCGGAACGGACCTGGAGTCCCGCAGCGGGATGGGCACGGCGGACCTTCAGGAGATGGCTGCCGCCGATCTCGGCAAAAAGATCAACCTTCTTGTATATACCGGCGGATGCAGGAACTGGCGCAACAATATCGTCAGCAGCAAGGTCAACCAGATCTATCAGGTCATGAACGGCGGCGTAAAGTGCCTGGTCAAGAACGCCGGCACGGCGGCCATGACAGACCCCGACAACCTTGCGGAATATATCAAGTGGGGCGCCAAGAATTATCCCGCAGACCGCTATGAACTGATCCTTTGGGATCACGGCGGCGGTTCGGTGAGCGGATACGGCTATGACGAGAAGAACCTCAGCAATGGTTCCATGAAGCTCTCCGGGATCAAAGATGCGCTGCAGAAGGGCGGTATTAAGTTTGATATCGTCGGCTTTGACGCATGTCTTATGGCCACTGCGGAGAATGCCCTCATGCTCAATAACTTTGCGGACTACATGGTCGCGTCGGAAGAGACCGAGCCCGGTGTGGGCTGGTATTACACAGACTGGCTGACGGCGCTGGGCAGAAACACCTCGATGCCCTCGACGGAAGTGGGACAGCGGATCGCGGATTCCTTCCTGGAGACCTGCAGCCGCAAATGCCCCGGCCAGAAGACCACGCTCTCTGTCGTTGACCTGGCGGAAGCTTCCAGCACGATTCCCGACAAGCTCAGCAGCTTCTCCAAATCCGTCACCGGCATGATCGAAGAACAGAACTACCAGCAGGTATCCCAGGCGCGTAATCACACAAGAGAATTTGCGTCTGATACTAAGATAGATCAGGTCGATCTCGTGCACCTGGCGGAAAACATGGGAACGGAGGAAGGAAAAGAACTGGCAAAGGCGCTGCGCGGTGCGGTCAAGTACAACCGCACGTCGGTGAACATGTCCAACGCCTACGGGCTCTCCATCTACTTCCCTTACAGAAGCAGCGCCAAGTTTGTGGACAGCATGTCCAAGACATACAGTGAGATCGGCATGGACGAGAATTACACGGCCTGCATCCGTGAGTTCGCAAGCCTGCAGGTCAGCGGCCAGGCAGCCGGCGGCGGCTCAGGCAGCCCCTACAACACGCTCTTCGGTGATTATGCCGGTGAATTTTCCGGTCTGGACGGCGACGCGACGAATGAACTGATCGGATCGCTCCTCTCGAGTTTCCTCGGAGGCGATTACAGTTCCGTCTACGGCATGTCTCCCTCCGGCGCGTCCTTCCTCTCAGACAGGGCGATGCCTGACGAAGATTTGACGCAGTATCTGCAGAGCAACCATTTTGACGCCACACAGCTCGCATGGGTCACAGAGGACGGAAAGGAAAAGATCAAGCTCTCAAAGGACCAGTGGGCAATGGTCACGAACCTCGATCTCAATACTTTCTATGACACGGGAAAAGGCTACGTGGATCTGGGCAGGGATAATGTCTATGAGTTTGATGAAGCGGGCAATCTGATCGCGGATGCCGGCGAATACTGGGTCTCTATCAACGGGCAGCCGGTTCCCTATTACCATGTGGACACGCTGGACGACGGGAACAAGTATACGATCACCGGGATCGTACCGTGCCTGATCAACGGAGAGATGTCCAATCTGGTAGTGGTCTTTGACAGTGCAAATGAGAACGGGTACGTGGCAGGGATCGCAGCCAACTACAGCCAGAACGACGATATCGAAGTGGTCGGCAAGACCATGACGGAACTGGAAAAGGGCGATACGATTCAGTTCGTCTGCAATTTCTACAATTATGACGGCACCTTCGAGGACACCCATACAATGGGGACGCCGATCGTGATCCAGGAGTCGGCGCAGGAGCTGACGATCAACGACACGCTCATCGGCGACGGGACCAAGATCATCACCTACATATTTACGGATATATACGGAGCTGAGCACTGGACGCAGGCACTTAAGAGATAAGGAGCGGTACAGGGTCCGGAGAGCGCAAGCTCTCCGGACATTTTTTGCGATAACAGAAGGAGTTTCAAAAATCGATCGACATGAACAGTGATCTGAACAACGGCAAAAAAGTGAAAATGCTGCGCTGTCCCAACTGCGGAGCGCTCTACAGAGAAGGGCTTCTCCACTGCCCTTACTGCCGGTCCGTGGACGACTACCAGGACGAGAGCGAATACCTGGAGGACCTGGATGAACTCAAAGACAGGCTGGAGGATCTTCCCGAGACGGCGCAGAAAGAGAGCGAGCGCGCACAGAAAAAAGAACTGGTCATGGACATGAAGAAGATCCTGTTCCGGGTCGGACTGGCGGCCGGCATCTTTTTGCTCCTTGTCGGGGCGGGGGTCTTTGTGGACCGGGTGGTCGAAGGAAACAGCGGCACAAAGGATGCGAAGAAGCAGAAAGAGGCGTATCTGTGGAAGCAGGAGAACTTTGCGAAGCTGGATGAACTCTACGAGAAGAAGGACTATCAGGGGCTTTTGGATTTCGAAGCTGAGAATGACAATGCGGGGATCTATGACTGGGAGCACTATCCGCTCCTGGAAGCGCTCAGGGATATGGACGCGCTCGACCATGAACTGCAATATGCGGAGACTTTCGGCGGGAAGGACGGATCACAGCTCGATCTCGACAATCGCGCGATGATACTCAAATATGAACTGGAACTTCTGTTTTTTGACAAGCGGGCCGCCCTGGATGCGGACAAAGAGATCGTGAAAGAGCGCTCAGCCGGCTACCTGCAGGATATGGAGACGAGATTCGCGCTGACGCCGCAGGAACTGGAAGAGCTGGAAAAAACGGCGGCCTCGAACCGGGGATATGTCTATATCAATGACTGCAGAAAATTTCTTAAGGATCGATGAGGAGTACGGAATATGAAATGTAAATACTGCGGCGCAGATGTGAAGCTGGATGACCACTTCTGTCCCCACTGCGGAAGGGCGGTGGAGCAGGCCATACGCCACCAGAAAGAAATGGAGCAGTATGAGGAGGAGTTTGAACAGACCCGCCGGCAGGCGATGGACAGGATATCCGTGGCCGGCGGCGGGGGAACGGCGGTGGGGGTCCGCCTCGCCGTGATCGTCGCCCTGATCATCGTCCTGATCGCGATGGCGACGGGCCTCAACAGTTATTCGATCAATGAGCGCAGGGAGAAAAGAGCAGCGGCCAAAAACCACGACGCCTATGTGGAACAGATCGAGGAGTATCTGGCAAACCGGGATTATACGGAACTGGCCGCATTCTGCGACAAGCACCAGCTTGATTACAACAAAGATTTTGAGGATTACCGCTATATAATATACGGCGCGAGCTATTACCGGAGCGTTTATAAGGGGATCGCGGAGGTGGCCTTCTGCAGCCAGGATACCCGTTACATGTACAATGCGGAGAATCTGAGCAAGAATGTCAACAGCTTTTATGAGCAGATCCAGCAGGATCGCCGCTACATAGCGAACCCGGAACGGACGGAGGAGATCTATTCACAGATGGAGGAGGAGATGCTGCTGCTCCTGCGCAGATATCTCGGCCTCTCGAAGGAGGACACGGATTCCATGAAGAGCCTGTCCAAGAGCCGGCGCACGATGATGATCGAAGAGGCGCTGGACGTCCGGCTGGTCAGTATCACGGGAAAAGGCCTGAGTGAAATGAAGGGCGCGGAGCTTCCGTCGCTGCAGGATCCTCAGGAAAACACACAGGAAGGGTCTTTGGAGGAGACTCAGGAGGAGGCGAAATGACGAGATATAAGAGCACAGCGCCCAGGAAGCCCAAAAAGTCCAAAGTCCTGATATTCCTCAATATCGTCATCGGAATTCTGTCGGCCGCCGTCGTATTCGGACTGATCGGATTCTTTATGAGCAGCGGGGACAACTATTACAACCGGAAATTCGGAGACAGCTCTGTCAGCCGGGACATAGAAAACGGGGAGTACGCCGACCTGCTGGACATGTATTACAGGGACTGGGGCGTACTCGGCATGGTGAACAGCGGCTACGAGGAGAGCGCAGCGGTCGCAAAATATGCACAGGCGGCACTTCGCGAGAGCGCCTACCGGATGGAAGGCGATACGGAGCGGGCAGACCGGCAGAAGGCCATTATGGACGAGGCGGCCTCCGAGGTCGGCATCTACGAGCCGGAGATCAGCCGGATCAGCGAGATCCTGAGTCCCGCCCGGACCGTGCCGTGAGTAAGTCTCAACAAAGAACCGGACGGCGCCCGGCCGTGTTTTAATTGTCATTTTCTGACAAATGGTCTACAATATATTCTGAGTCTATGTCTAAAGCCGGGCGGAGAAGACCGGCTTTAGCGTTTGTTGTATAGTTCTTTATTGGAATTCAGTTTATACGGACGGGAACAATATGGATTTGAATGATTTTTATGATGCCGGCGGAGATCTGGTGAAGGCTGTCAACGACGCCGTCAGCCGCAACGATTTCTCGGACCTGAGCGACAGTATCAGGAAGACGGTAAAAGATGTCACGGAGACGATCCAAAGGGACGTAAGGCAGTACAGTTCAACGGACCCCCGGCAGGATGTCCGGGGCAGGACCTATCGCAATACGGCGGGTCAGGGCGGTGCGAGGCCTTACGGCGAGAATCCTTATCGGCGGTACCGGTCGACATCGCAGGAGAATTTCGGGCAGAGAATGAGCCGTGCCCAGAACCGGGCGGAAACGGCGCCTTCTTCCTCAAGGACCGCATTCATACAGAAGTTTGTCAGCCGCCAGACGGGCCTGGGAAAGATCGTTGGGGGGATAATGGGCCTGGTGGTACTGGGACCGGTCCTTTTGGGACAGCTTCTGATCATCCTGGCCGGCGGAGTCAGCGGCGGGATCCTCTTCGGACTTTTGGCCACAGCACTGCTGGCAGCTGCCTGCGTCTACTTTATCAAGACC
>CACXGR010000153.1 GCA_902767235.1 uncultured Lachnospiraceae bacterium
CCATGTGAACGGAAGGATCAAGCTGCGCCTGATCCTCGACCGCTTCAGTGCGGAGATCTTTGTCAACGACGGGGAGAAGGTGCTGACGGCCACGATCTACACGGACCAGGCTGCCGACGGGATCTCCTTTGTCGCCAACGGAGCCGCCAGGATCCATGTGACCAAGTATGCGCTCAGGGAAAAATAGGGAAAGGCAGGAGCCCAAGAAAAATACAGCCCGGGGGACGCTTGATTTGGGAGAGATTTGGTTTATACTTAGTTATATGTAACATAAACGGCTTTAGTCGGAGGGGACTTGAAATGGCAACGATGAATGAAACGAAGAAGAAGCTGGAAGAAGCTTCCAAGCTGGAAAGGATTAAGATTACCAAAGGTGGAAAGGACAAGATCCTCATCGATCTGAACGGAGACGGAGAGCCGGAGGCTGCTCTGATTGATACAACAGGCAGCGGCAGAGCCGATCTTTTGGCGATCGACCTGACCGGGGATCATAAATTCAATCTGTTTCTGGATGATACAGATGATAACAGCTATCCGGATGTCTTCTATATGGATAAAAAGGGAGACGGCAATATTCAGCTGCTCGGTGTAGGGGAAGAGGAGATCAGGAGTGAGATGGGGCAGAGGCTCAATAAGATCTACCTGTGCCTCACAGATGAAGAAGCGGATGCGGCGACAGTCAGTGATGCGCTTTACGACCTGAAGGCTGCCGTGAAAGAGATCCGGAAAAAGAATCCGGCAAAGTGATCCCGCCTGATCATACGTGAACATATGAGAGGAGCCGTCTCGCATGGAGGCGGCTTTTTCATGCGCAGAGTAAAAACGTATTTTACTTTCGCTCAATGATGTGATAAAGTTTAATCTGACTTTATATCAACACGCTGAAGTGATGCTGTCGTAAAAGCGCGCGGAGGCAAAGGAAGGGGACAATCTATGTTTGCACAATTGATTAGTACCGTAGACAGTTTTTTGTGGGGATGGCCGCTGATCATCCTGCTGTTCGGAACGCACATCTTTATGACGATCCGGACAGGATTTATCCAAAAGGATATTTTCAAGGCCATCAAGATGTCCGTCACCGCGGATGAGGACTCCGAGGGGGATGTCTCTCAGTTCGGCGCACTCACGACGGCCCTGTCTTCTACGATCGGAACCGGAAACATCATCGGTGTCGGCACTGCCATTGCCATGGGCGGCCCGGGATCTGTATTTTGGATGTGGATGACCGGTATCTTCGGAATTGCGACAAAATATGCAGAGACCCTGATCGGTGTTAAATACCGTGTAAAGAGTGAGAACGGGACTATGATCGGCGGCGCCATGTACGCTCTGGACCGCGGCCTGAATGCCAAGTGGGCCGGAATCCTGTTCTCGAGCCTTGCAGCGCTGTGCGCCTTCGGGATCGGATGTACCGTTCAGGCGAATGCAGTCGTAGCCAATATCACAACGAATTTCAGTGTCAGTCCTGTTGTTGTCGCCGTGATCCTGAGTGTGGTCGTGGGCCTGGTCATCATCGGCGGTATTCAGTCCATCACAAAGGTATCTGAGAAACTGGTTCCCTTTATGGCGGCTTTCTATGTACTGGGATGCCTGATTATCCTTGTCATGAACGCAGACGTGCTCGGACAGACGATCGGCGTGATCATTTCTTCCGCCTTTACGGCAAAGGCTGTCGGCGGCGGATTTGTGGGAAGCACGATCGCATCGGCGTGCCGCTACGGCTTTGCCCGCGGTCTCTTCTCCAATGAGTCCGGTATGGGCAGCGCCCCTCTGGTCGCGTCCGCTGCCCAGACCCGTAACCCCAAGAGACAGGCGATGGTCTCCATGACCGGCACTTTCTGGGATACGGTCATCATCTGCCTGATGACCGGTCTTGTACTTGTCTCCAGCATCATCAAGCATCCCGGCATCGACGGCCTCTCCGGAAACGGAAGTGAGCTGACCAGCCTGGCTTTCGGCATGATCCCTTATATCGGAGTCCCGATCCTGGTGGTGGGCCTGATCACCTTCGCTTTCTCGACCATCCTGGGCTGGTATTACTACGGCGAGAGATGCGCGGTCTATCTGTTCGGCGAGAAAGTAATCATGTTCTACAAGATCCTCTGGGTCATCGGCATCTTCATCGGATCTCTGGTGGAACTCAACCTGATCTGGGATCTGGCGGACCTGCTCAACGGCCTTATGGCGATCCCCAACATCTTTGCAGTCCTGCTCCTTAGCAATGTCATCGCGGCAGAGACCAAAAAGTACAGCGGAGAGCATATCAACGACAAGGATGAAACAGAGATCCCCGTACTTAAAAACGCCAACAAAGGTGTGTTATAATAATTGTGTATGAGCGATCCGCAGGATACGGTGCTGCTATTACACAGAGACGACATGCAATGCGCTGCAGATTTTCTCTGCGGCGCATTTCTGAATGTACGGATATTTGGAGGTGACAAAATATCATGAGCGGTGAAGAATTACTCAGAGCCATGCAGAAGAGACGGAGCGTGCGAAACTACAGCGGAGAGCCGGTCCCGATGGAAAAACTGAACATGATCCTGGAGGCG
This sequence comes from uncultured Lachnospiraceae bacterium, assembly GCA_902767235.1. Lineage (GTDB taxonomy): Bacteria > Bacillota > Clostridia > Lachnospirales > Lachnospiraceae > CAG-791. Next base: position 2,556 of record CACXGR010000153.1, read on the forward strand.
GGCATGCTGGCGCCCTCGGGCAGGGCGATCCGCCCCTGGGAGCTGATCGTAATAAGGGATAAGCAGAAGCTGATCAGCCTCTCCAGCTGCCGAATGGGCGGTTCTGCGAGAATGCTGGCAGGCGCGGACCTGGCGATCGCGGTGCTGGGAGATGAGGAGAAGTCCGACGTCTGGACGGAGGACTGCTGCGTGGTCATGGAGAACATGCACCTGATGGCGAGCGCACTGGGCGTGGGCAGCTGCTGGATCCAATGCCGGGAGAGAATGGCCATGGACGGAGAGACGGCAGAGGACTATGCGCGCACGATTTTGCAGTTTCCCGCCGAGTGCAGACTGGAGGCGATCCTGTCCCTGGGCATGCCCGAGGAGGACTGGCCCGAGACGCCGCTGGAGTCACTGCCTTTTGGAAAGATCCATATCAATAAGTACTGAGTAAAGGAGGTGCGCGATGCCCCCCGGAATGCATGGAATGGGCTTTGGCCCCGGAAGCAGGAGCTTTATGTCTGACGAGGAGAAAAAGGCTCTCCCCAAAGTGACGCCCGAACTTCTTAAACGCGTCTTCTCCTACCTGCTCCCATACTGGAAGCAGCTGGCACTCACACTCCTGTGCATTGTATTCTCGTCTGTCATGACGCTGATGCCTTCGGTCCTCACCGGCAAGATCATCGACGAGGGCCTGATCGGCAGGGATTTTCATAAGCTGATCTTCTATATCGTACTGTCGCTTGCGGTGACGGCGGGCGCGAATCTGATCGGCGTGGCGGAAAGCTATCTCAATACCTGGATCGCCCAGCACATCACCTTCGACATGCGCAATCAGATGTACCGCCATCTGCAGAGCATGTCGCAGCGGTTTTTTACCTCCAACAACCAGGGCGACATCATCACGCGCATGACCAGTGACATAGACGGCGTCAAAACAGTGATCACCAACACTTTTTCCAGCATCCTCTCCAATTCGATCACCCTGATCGTGGCACTCGTCGCCATGTATCAGAAGAACTGGATCCTGGCGACAGTGGGCATTATTATTGTACCTCTTTTTACGCTGCCCACCAGAAAGGCGGGGCAGAAGCGCTGGAGTCTCACGCAGGAGGCGCAGGCCTGCAACGACGAGATCAATGGAATCCTGAACGAGACAATGTCCGTCAGCGGGCAGACGCTGGTCAAGCTCTTCTGCAAGGAAGAGTACGAGTATGAGCGCTACGAGAAAGCCAACCGGAAGATGATCGACCTCAACATCAAGGAGAGTATGGCGGGACGCTGGTTCAGGGTCATTCTGACCACCATCACGAGCGTCGGTCCCATGCTGCTCTATCTGGTGGGCGGTATCCTCATGCTCCGGTACGATTCCGACCTGACGGTCGGCGATATTACGGTGCTGGTGGCCCTTCTGGGCAGGATGTACGGCCCGGTGAACTCGCTTCTCAATATCCAGGTGGACTGGATGCGGTCCATGGCCATGTTCTCCAGGATCTTTGAATATTTTGACATGCCGGTGGAGATTGAGAACGCGCCGGACGCAGTCGTGCCGGATCACGCGGAAGGGAATGTGGAGTTCCGGAACGTGGACTTTTACTACGAGCCCTCCAGGCAGATCCTGAAGGACGTGAGCTTCAAGCTGGATACGGGACACAGCATCGCGATCGTCGGGCCCTCGGGCTCCGGCAAGAGCACGCTGGTGAACCTGATCCCGCGCCTGTACGACGCTGTCGCGGGCGAGGTGCTGTTTGACGGGATCAATGTCAAAAAGCTCGATCTGGCCTTCCTGCGCGGGAGTATCGGCGTTGTGACGCAGGACACCTATCTGTTTAACGGAACGATAAGGGACAACCTGCTGTATGTGAAGCCGGAGGCGACGGAGGCGGAGCTGATCGACGCCTGCGAGAGGGCCAACATCTACGATTTCATTACCAAGCAGCCGGAGGGACTGGACACGATGGTCGGGAACCGGGGACTCAAGCTCTCGGGCGGAGAGAAACAGAGGCTTTCCATTGCGCGCGTGCTGCTCAGAGACCCGGCGCTACTGATCTTTGACGAGGCGACTTCGGCGTTGGATTCCATCTCCGAGCGCAAGATCCAGGATGCCATCGACCCGCTTGTGTCCTCCAGGACCAGTATCCTGATCGCGCACAGGCTCTCCACGATCCTGACGGCGGATGAGATCCTGGTCATCAAGGATGGGAAGATAGCGGAGCGCGGTAAACACAAGGACCTGGTCAAGGCGGGCGGCGTGTACACGGAGCTCTACGAGACCCAGTTTAAGGGCGCCATGGAGCCCGTGGAGGAAGAGCCGGAGCCCGATGCGCCCATCGGACTGGACGGCGGCGGCTCCTACAGCGGACCGCGTCCGGTGCGGAGAAGGATGGCCGAGGAGCGCAGGCGGCGGGAACTCGAGATGGAAGAGGA
>CACXGR010000154.1 GCA_902767235.1 uncultured Lachnospiraceae bacterium
GCCTTCGAGGAGGCCGCCTCCCTGGCCGCCTGGTACTCCGCGGGACGCGAGCAGGGCAAAGTAGAGATCGATTACCTTCTTCGCCGGAATGTAAAAAAACCCGGCGGAGCCAAGCCGGGCTTTGTGGTCTACTATACCAATTATTCCATTCTGGCCAGGGCGGACATCTCCGGATTAAAAGAAGCAGAGTGAGCGGATCCCGCTCACTCTTTTTGGTCTGTTTTGCCAAGGTTTCCGTTCATGCTCCCCGTCCGGTATCCGCCCAGCTCCATGGCTGTGTACTCGAATCCGAACTGCTTAAACGCCCGGACGATCTCCTCCCGGCAGGCCAGAAGCTTCTCAAATTCCTCCGGCAGGACCTCGATCCTTGCCAGCTTTCCGTCTTCTCCGTGGATGCGCACCCGCAGCTGGCCAAATCCCAGATCCATCAGCAGCTGCTCGGCCCTGTCCACTCTCTCCAGCTTTTCATCCGTGATGTGCTCCCCGTACACAAATCGTGTGGCGAGGCAGGCAAAAGACTGCTTCTTCCAGGTGGGAAGTCCCAGTTCTCTCGAAATCTCCCGGATCTGCGCCTTGTATAGACCGGCTTCCCGCAGAGGGCTCATGACGCCCAGCTCCGCGATGGCCCGCAGCCCGGGGCGGTAGTCGCCGAGATCATCCATATTGGAGCCCTCCGCGATCTTGGAAAACCCATGCGCCTTTGCGGCGGCGATCATGGCTCCGAAGAGCTCTTTTTTACATATGTAACAGCGGTCCGGAGGATTCTCCCGAAAGCCTTCTATGCTCAGCTGGTCCACGTCGACACAGACCTGTTTGACGCCCAGCTCTCTGCAGAACTGCGCCGCCTCCCGGTTCTCCCTCTCTGGAAAGGAACGGGAGCGCGCCGTCACTGCGATGACATCGCCGCCCAGGACGTCCGCCGCGACTTTGAGAAGGAGCGTCGAATCCACGCCCGACGAAAAAGCGACGGCCATGGGGCCGGTGCGGGCGATCATGGCGCGCAGTACTTCCAGTTTTTCTCTGCTCTCTTCGTTCATTTCCCCGCTGCCCTCACAGCGCTTCTATAAATCTGTCAAAAGCGGCCTGTCCTTCGGCGTTTCTCTTGTATACGCCCGCGTCCTCGAGTACTCTCGCGAACACTTTGCCGATCTCCAGCTTGAGGATGTCATCCACATTGTCACTGTTGATATCGCTGTACCGGCCGATGAACTCCTCGGCCCAGTCCGCGTGCTTCTCCAGTGCGGGATCCTCGCGCAGATCGTCTCCCCTGAGGATCGCCTTTGCGAGGGCGTCCATCTCCGTGAGGAGTCTGGCGGGGAGGATCGCCATGCCCATGACCTCGATCAGTCCGATATTCTCTTTTTTGATATGGTGCAGCTCCGCGTGGGGGTGGTAGACGCCCAGCGGGTGCTCCTCGGTGGTCACATTGTTGCGCAGTACCAGATCCAGTTCGAAGTGATCGCCGCGCTTTCGGGCGATCGGCGTGATCGTGTTGTGGGGTGTGCCGTCCGTGAACGCGAAGATGAAAGCATCCTCGTCCGTGTATCCTCTCCAGGTGTCCAGAATGTGGTCCGCAAGCGCGATGATGCGTCCGGTGTCCGGACCGCTCAGCCGGATGCAGGACATGGGCCACTTGACGACGCCGCTCTTTACATCCTCGAATCCGGCCACGGTAAAGGTGCGCTCCACCGGCGCCTTCGCCATGGCGAAGTCATAGTGGCCGCCCTGGAAGTGGTCATGGCTCAGGATCGATCCGCCCACGATGGGCAGGTCCGCGTTGGAGCCCAGGAAATAGTGCGGGAAGGCTTTGACGAAGTCAAAGAGCTTGCAGAAAGTATTGTGGTTGATCGCCATCGGAATGTGCTGCTGGTTGAACACGATGCAGTGCTCATTGTAGTAGACATAGGGCGAGTACTGGAACCCCCAGGGTCCGTTCTGGATCGTGATGGGGATGATCCTGTGGTTCTCTCTGGCCGGATGGTTCAGTCTGCCAAAATATCCCTCGTTCTCCACGCACAGCTGGCACTTGGGGTAGCTGCTCTGCGCCGCATTTCTGGCCGCCGCGATGGCCTTGGGGTCCTTCTCGGGCTTGGAGAGGTTGATCGTGATGTCAAGTTCTCCGTACTCCGTCTGCGCCTTCCATCTCCTGTCCCTGGCGATCCTGTACCGGCGGATATAGTCGGTGTTCTGCGAAAAGTTGTAGTACCAGTCTGTCGCTTTGACCGGGTCCTCATCATAAATGGAGCGGAAGCGGGAAATGACATCGCTGGGCCTGGGCGTCAGAATTCCCATGATCTTTGTGTCGAAGAGGTCTCTCGCGACGACAGAGCTGCCGTCGATCCTGTCTTTGGATGCCGCATAGTCAAGGATCACCGAAAGGATTCCCTCAAGAAGCGATCCGTCTTTTACCTTGTTCCCGTCGATGAAAGCCGCAGCTTCGCATACCTGCTCCCGGATCCCCGGCTGTCCTTCCTCCTGAGGGAAGTCGTCGATCCCCAGCGCACCCAAAACAGAGTTGACCGTATAGATCACATCTTCCTTTTCAATGAGACCCGCCGCCAGGGCATACGCTGTCAGGTCTGTTACCGCACAATAGATTTTCTCCATTTTATCCTCCTATTCAAGACTGCCTTTTCCCCTACAAAAGAAGCCTTCCGGCACAAAGTGCCGGTATCAGTACCAGTTCTGTGCCTTTCCGTCCGGATCCGCATGATCTCTGGGGCCCTCGATCTCCTCTCTGTGCCGGATCACGAGCTCCTGCGTCTTGACGCTCATTCTGGTGCCCGGTTTGACACTGCTGGTGATGAAGACGTTGGAGCCGATGACGGAGCCCTTTCCGATCACGGTCTCGCCGCCCAGGATCGAAGCGCCGGCATAGATCGTGACGTCGTCTTCGATCGTGGGATGTCTCTTGGATCCCCTCAGGCTCTGACCGCCTCTGGTGGAAAGCGCGCCGATCGTGACGCCCTGGTATATTTTGACATGTTCGCCGATGACGGACGTCTCACCGACAACGATGCCGGTTCCGTGGTCCATAAAGAAGTACTTGCCTATGGTCGCCCCGGGATGGATGTCGATACCGGTCCTGCTGTGGGCATACTCGGTCATCATTCTGGGGATCAGCGGAACTTTGAGAAGAAACAGCTCATGGGCAAGGCGGTTGATGGTGCTGGCCAGAAGTCCCGGGTAGCACAGAACGATCTCCTCCTTGTTGTAGGCAGCCGGGTCGCCCTGATAAAACGCCTCCATATCCGTATCCACATATTCGCGGATCTTCGGTATGCGGCCGATAAAAGTCAGGGCGATCTCTTCAGAAGCATCCCGGATCACGTCTTCGCTCTCATTCGCGTACTCCTCGCGAAAGCGCAGGGCGATCGTGATCTGCTTGGTCAAATTGTAGACAACGTCCTCGATCAGGATACTGATCCTGCTGTTGTCATTGTAGCTCCTGTAGTTTTTCTCCCTGTAATATCCGGGAAAGAGGATATTGAGCAGTTTCATTGCGATGTCCTGGACCGCTTCGCTGTCCGGCTGGCTGAAGACATCCATTTTATCGATGTCTCTGCCCTTTTTGTAATCGTCCAAAATGCTCTCGGTGATCTTCATGATCCTTTCACTGATCATCTTCTCGTTTGCCATAAACTGCTGCTCCTTCTGAATGCGCGGCGCATGTAGGGAAATGCGCCGCGTTTCCTGTTCATCATATCATTGACGGTCATCTCTATACATGGCGTAAACGCCACAAAACATGTTGCTTTTGCTTCCCCCGCGTCACTGCTCCCCGGCGCTCCCGACCAGGTAATTGATGAACTGCTGCGCCGTGCGGCCGGAAGCGCCGCCGCTCCGCAGTTCCCACTGGTTGGCTTTCAGCTCCAGTTCCCGGGGCGTGAGGGTGATCTCCGGATACCGCTTCGCCAGTTCGCTCACAATATGAAGATATTCCTGATGAGAGGGCTTCAGATACCCGATACTGACGCCGAAGCGCGCCACCAGGGAGAGCTTCTCCTGCACGGTGTCGCTCCGGTGCATGTCGTCCGAGGACCTGTCGCTCCGGTCGTCCCAGGTCTCCCGGATCAGGTGCCTCCGGTTGGAAGTCGCGTAGATCAGGACATTGTCGGGCTTTGTCTCGAGGCCTCCCTCGATGACTGCCTTCAAATACTTGTATTCGATCTCAAACTCCTCAAAGGACAGGTCGTCCATATAGATGATGAAGCGGTAATTGCGGTTCTTGATCTCCGTGATAATTCGCTGCAGATCCTTAAACTGGTGCTTGTAGACCTCGATCATACGCAGTCCCTGGTCATAATAGCGGTTCAGGATCGCTTTTATACTGGTGGATTTTCCGGTGCCCGCATCTCCGTAAAGGAGCACGTTGTTGGCCATCCTTCCGTGAACAAAAGCTTCCGTGTTGGCGATCAGCTTCTGTTTCTGCAGCTCATAACCGATCAGGTCCTCCAGCTTCGCGTCGCTGGTCGCAGTGATGGGGATCAGGAATTCCTCCTCCTTGTTGTCGTCACCAACTCTGAAGGCCTTGTTGAGGCCGAACTTGCCGACGCCGTATTCCTTGTAGAACCCCGTGATGATCCTGTACAGCTCCTGCTCC
>CACXGR010000155.1 GCA_902767235.1 uncultured Lachnospiraceae bacterium
CATGGCCTGCCCCGGCGGCTGCATCAACGGCGGCGGACAGCCCGTACAGAGCGACAGCGTCCGCAACTATGTGGACCTCAAGTCCCTTCGATCCGCAGTCCTTTACAATGCGGACAAGGAGAACGATCTCAGATGCTCGCACGAGAGCCCTGTCGTTCAGATGCTCTACGATGAGTTCCTCGAGAAGCCCGGCAAGGCGAAGGCGCACAGCCTGCTGCATACGACCTATACGGCGAGAGGGATGATGTAATAAGAGAGAAAGACCAATACAGGTGAAAGCTTGAAGAGGCTGCCGCAGTGATGCGGCAGCCTTTATACGTTTTCAAACGTCCGCCAAATTGGTAGAATATCAGTGACGGCACGGAGGCGTCTGTTTATGAAGCTTATGCATTTGGGGGACCTTCATCTGGGCAAGTCGCTCGGCGATTTCGACCTGAATGAAGACCAGAAATATATACTGGATCAGATTCTGGGGATCATTGATGAGAGGGAGGTCGACGGCATCCTGATCGCCGGAGATGTCTACGACCGGGCAGTGCCCAGCGAGTCCGCGACGAACCTTTTAGACTATTTTCTGAAGTGTCTTGCGGACAAAAAAGTGAAGACTTTTATGATCAGCGGTAATCACGACTCCGATGACCGCCTGAACTACGGGAGCAGCCTGTTTGCCGCCAATCATATCTACATTTCGGCGCAGTTTATGGGAAATCTGTACAGGCAGACCGTCATAGATGAGCACGGCGAGGCGGATATCTATCTGCTCCCCTTTGTAAAGGCCTCCCAGGTCAGACACTTCTATCCGGAGGAGAAGATCGAGTCCTATGACGACGCAGTGAGGACGATCCTGGCGCACGCACAGATCGATCCGGGCAAGCGCAATATCCTTGTGGCGCATCAGTTTGTGGCCGGAAAGGGAGCCGATCCGGAGCTGGGCGGATCGGAGAGCGCGGGGACCCAGAGCGTGGGGCTGGTGGAGAAGATCGGCTATGACTGTTTTGACGGGTTTGACTATGTGGCACTGGGGCACATCCACTCGCCGCAGAGCGTGGGCAGAAAGGAAGTGCGCTACAGCGGGTCGCCGCTCAAGTACTCGCTCAGCGAAGTGGGCAATGACAAGTCTGTTCCCGTGATCACCCTGGGGGAAAAGGGGGACGTGGAAATCGAACTGGTGAAGCTGAGACCGATGCGGGATATGCGGCACCTGAAGGGTCCCATTGAAAAGCTTCTGGACAGGGAAAATATCACGAGCCCGGAGGACTTCATTTACGCCACGCTGACCAATGAGGACATCATTGATGATGCAATGGGGATCCTGCAGCAGGTCTATCCCAATACGGTCAAGATCGATTATGACAATTCGCGCACCAGGGAGATCGACCGGATCGACATCGCAAATATTGCGGAGCAGAAATCTTTTGACGAACTGATCGGCGACTTTTACAGAAAGATGTACGGGTGTGACATCAGTGAGGAAGAGATGCAGGTCATGAAGGAGGCAGCAAAGGAGGCGGGAGTGATCGATGAGACCGACTAAACTGGTGATCAGCGCGTTCGGGCCCTATGCGGAGACGATGCCTGAGATCGACTTTGAACAATTTGAGGAGAGAGGTCTCTTTCTGATCTCCGGTGATACCGGGGCCGGCAAGACCACGATCTTTGACGCAATCTGCTTTGCCCTCTACGGGACCACCAGCGGGACCTACCGGGACACCAGAAATCTCAGAAGCGAGTATGCGGCGGACAATGTCGACAGCTATGTGGACTTCTATTTTACCCACCAGGGGAAGAAGTACCATGTGTGGAGGCGCCCGAGCTATGAGAGGAAGAAACTGCGCGGCACAGGGACCGTTTCGGAGAAGGAAAAGGCGGTTCTCTATGAAGAGGGCAAGGTGCCTGTGGAAGGCCTTGTCCATGTCAATGCGGCGGTCATCAAACTCCTGAATATCGATGAGAAGCAGTTCAAGCAGATCGCCATGATCGCGCAGGGGGAATTCTGGAATCTGCTCAATGCCAAGACAGAGGAGAGGACGGAGATCCTGAGGACCATTTTCCTGACGGGCGGCTATAAAAATATCGAATTCCGTCTCAAGGACCGCATGGACGAGAGCTATAAGGACAAAGCGAGGGCGGAGAACAGCATTGTTCAATATTTTGGCGATCTGGATGCCGACCCGGAGGATGATCTGGCGGAAGAGCTGGAAGAGCTTCAGACGAGGGCCGGAAGGTCAGGGAGCGCCTGGAATACGGGCGAGATGCTGAGTCTGATCGGGAAGCTTCTGGAGGCGGACGCCGAAAGACTGGGGAAAAAGGAAGCGGAGCTGCAAAGTTCGACAGAAAAGCTGGACAAAGTGAAGGCGGACCTCGCCACGGCGCAGGCCAACAATGGCATTCTTGAGAAAGTAAATGTGCTCAGGGCGGAGAAGAGCGGTCTTGAGGCACAGCGGCAGGAGATCGAGGAGAGCGCACTGCGTCTGAACAGACAGAAGGACGCCAGGAGGAATGTGTACCCGCTCTATCTGAACTGGAGCAGCAAAGCCGGTGAGCGCAGCAGCACCGAGCAGAAGATCGAGGGCAGCACGCAGCTCTTAAACAAGGCGGCGGAGAGCGCCGGCAGGGCAGAAACGGCGCTGAAAGCCGCGCAGGACCGCAAGGATACAGCGGACGCCCTGCAGAAGAAAGCAGATAAGATCACGGAACAGGAGCCC
>CACXGR010000156.1 GCA_902767235.1 uncultured Lachnospiraceae bacterium
CGGTCCAGCCCCAGCTTCTCGAACATATTGCTCGCCGTGATGAGTGCGCCCAGGATCAGTCCCTGTCTGAACGTGACGCCGTTGAGCAGCAGCAGTTTCCTTCGCATCACCAGCGCCAGAAGGATCCCGCCCACGCCCGACGTCAGCGCCAGATAGGCGTACACGGAAAAATCCTGCGGAATATCTTTGATGAATATGTAAGAAGACGACCAGCACAAGGTGATCGAGAACAATACCATAATAGATTCTTTTTTGGTCATATGCGAATTATCCTCTTTCCGTCCGTGATGCTTTGATAAAACATACTGCATCCTTTAAGATGATTATATAGCAAATTTCAAGCTCTTTTCTGTTTTTTTGGCTTCCGCTCACGATCACTTGAGGTCCAGTATGCACTATTTATCTTTCAATGAGTCCATGCGCGCCCGCTTCGGCACCAAAGTATACCGGCTGTCGCTCCAGAGCGGCTGCAGCTGCCCCAATCGCGACGGCAGGATCGGCACCGGCGGCTGCACATTCTGCTCGGAAGGCGGCTCCGGTGACTTTGCCGCTCCTCTTCTGCCCCTGCGCGAGCAGATCGAACTGGCCCGCGCGCGCGTCGACGCCAAAATACCGCCCTCCATCCCCCTGAAAGACCGCCGCTACATCGCTTACTTCCAGTCCTACACCAACACCTACGGCGATGCCGGGCGCCTTAGCGCACTCTACTCTGAAGCGCTTGAAAACCCGCAGATCGTCGCCCTCGACCTGGGCACCCGCCCCGACTGCCTGCCGCCTGAGATACTCTCCATGCTGCGCGATCTGCGGATCCGCTATGGCAAACCCATCTGGATCGAACTGGGCCTTCAGACCATCCATGAACCTACAGCGGCGCGCATCCGCCGCGGATATTCCCTGGAGGTTTTCGAGGATGCCTACCGGCGGCTGAAGGAGCCCTCGGGCGGCGGCGCAGGTGCGGACGGCTTCGAGGTCATTGTCCACGTGATCCTCGGTCTCCCCGGAGAGACGCGGGAAGATATGCTGGAAACGGTGCGACATCTCTCTCATCTGACACCGGCGCTTGACGGGATCAAGCTCCAGCTCCTTCACATATTGAAAGGGACCGAACTGGCCCGCGAATACGAGGCCGATCCGTTCCCTCTCTTTACCCTGGATTCTTATTGTGACTTGATCGTCGACTGCTTAAAGCTTCTGCCGCCGCAGACGGTCATTCACCGGCTCACCGGCGACGGCCCAAAGCGGCTGCTCATAGAGCCCCAGTGGAGCGCAGACAAAAAGAAAGTGCTCAATACGCTCAGCAAAAGGATCCGGGAGGCGTGACACGCTCCGGAGCTCTCACCGATGCAGGCGCCTTCCGGTGTCCGGCGCCGCAATGCGCGCTCACCCGCTCGCCTTCAGCACCAGCCCCCACAAAAACACCGTCGGGATCGAGCAGAGTGTCGATGTGATGACCATCTTGGTCGCAAAATCCGGCGCGCAGTCATATTTGGAGGAGAGCATGCTCGTCGTCGCGGCGGCGGGCATGGCTGCGAGTAGTACAGACAGCCGGGGGGAGAGCCCCGAGACCAGCCCGCATCTGTACAGAGCAAAAAGGATCAGACCGAGGATGCCCGGCACGATGAGCAGCCGCTCGGCTGTGTAGCGAAGCACCAGGGGATCGATGAGCTGTGACGGGTCTATGTCCGACAGGATCATGCCGATCACCATCATGGACAGGGCCGTGTTGCACCGCCCGATCGTCTGCAGCAGGCTGAAGAGCAGGTCCGGAACGAGGGATACGCCTCCCAGGATCTTCGCCAGCATGATCAGGACGCCGGTCAGGCAGGCGAGGACACAAGGGTGGGTCAGTACTTTTTTCAGTGTTGCCTTTCGATCGGATTCACCGCTGAAAAGAGCGATCCCCCTGGACCACATCATCACCCGGACGGGGATCAGGTAGACGCTTGCCAGCATCAGGCCCATGGGGCCGTACACGCCTTCTGCGACGGGATTGCCCAGAAATCCCGCATTGGACACGAGGATCCCGTAGGTCAGGCATTTGCGCTTCTTTTCTTCGACATTTCTGTAGGCAAATTTCGCATAGGCCATGCACATGACTTCCATTCCGACGGAGATCAGAAATACGGTCGCGCAGTCGCGCAGGGCGCTGTCCGGGAGTTCCTGCACGAAAGAGGTGACGATATTGCAGGGCAGCACGATATGGATCACCAGGTCGGTGATATTCTTCTGCCCCTCTCTGCTGACCATTCCCTTTTTCCGGGTAAAAAATCCGACACCGATCAGCGCGAATATGATGAACTGCAGCCGCAGCATAGGTATCATGGCGTTTCCTCTCTATTTTGAAATGTTCAGTCAAAATTCAGCTACCGCTCTTCTCACACTCTCCCCAGCAGTTCGTCCAGCGTGCTTCCGTAGGGCGGAAGGAACTCCTCCATAAACGCCTTCACTTCCGGCATTTCCTTAGCCAGGCTCTCCACCGATCGCAACGTTGCGGCCTGTGCGGTCCGAAACTCGCCGTTTCCGGCGCCGGTCTCCTCCATGCACTTGATCAGTGCCGAGAGCTTGTCCGCCGCCTTCACGAGCCGGCGCATATACCGGTCCTCCTCGGACTGCGCCCCCTCGAAGATCTCCGAGTAAGCCGCGCGCAGGTCCTCAGGCAGCTGCTCGAGAAGCCGCTTCTCCGCCACATGTTCCACTTCCTTGTAGGCGTCACGGATATCCCGGTTATAATACTTGACCGGCGTCGGCATATCGCCGGTGATGATCTCCGACGCATCGTGGTAGAGGCCGATCAGCGCCGCCCTGTCCGCGTCGAGATTCCGTCCATAACGCACATTCCCGATCACGCACAGCGCATGGGCGATCATCGCGACATCCAGCGTGTGCTCGCTCAGCGTCTCCGTGCGGTTATTTCTCATCAGCGCCCAGCGCTCGATATACTTCATCCTCGACAAAACAGCGAAAAAATTGTGTGTCATACCGCTTTCCGATGTGAGCGGGGCGGGCCCGCTCTTCCTTTCCTTGTTATGGGACCGGACATTCCTCACGGCGAATCCGGCCGTGAGACCAGTATACCATTCGGAGTGTTCGCCGGACAGGGTGGTTTTGATCTGCAGCTGACGAAAATGCAAGGTGGGTTCCCGGACCGCGGCTCCGTGGTGATCCCCCTTCATAGAGAACACAAATCCCTCTGGGCCCGATATATGATATGCTGTCTGTAACATCCATGAAAGAAAGGAGACCGCCATGCACACATTCCGCTTCTATATCGGCACACATGCTTCTGCAGGACAGGATTCCCTCTGTCTGTGTGAAGCCGACTTCAGCTCAGGAACCTTTTCCACTCTCCGCACCATGCGGGAGCTGTCCGATCCCACTTATCTCGCACTCTCCTCCCAAAAAGTTCTATACGCGCTGAGCAGATCCGGCAGCAAAGGGTCCGTGAACGCGATCAGGGAGCACGCCATTGTGAGCACACTGCCGAGCGGCGGCAGCGGTCCCTGCCACATCTGCGTCGATGATCGGGGAGAATTCCTTCTGTGCGCCAATTACGGCAGCGGCAGTGTGTCTCTCTATGATTTGAATTCCGACGGGAAGTTGTGCTCACTCTGCGATCATCGGCAGTACAGCGGCATTGGATTTGATTCTGCGGACCGGCAGAAGGGGCCGCATGCGCATTTTGCCGCTTTTTATTCCGGCGGCCTGTTCCCGGATGCCAAGGACCAGGTCCTCGTCTGCGACCTCGGCCTGGACATGGTCTATGTCTATGAACTGGACCGGACAGCTCACAGATTGCGGGAAACGTGCCGTAATATCCGCCTGCCGGACGGAACAGGCCCAAGGCACCTCGCCTTCAGTGACAGACATCCGGGGATGCTCTTTGTGCTGACGGAAATGGCCAATACGATCTTCGCTTATCGGTTTGATCCTGAAAGTGACAAATACCGGCTTGTGCAGCAGATCTCCGCCGTCTGCGGCGCGGCGTCCGACGAGACACTCATGCAGCCCTCCACGGCCGACAACGGCAGTATCGGCTGTGCGATCCGCTTCACGAAGGACGGGAAGTATCTCTTTGTTTCCAGCCGCCTGGGCTACCAGAGCATCTCAGCCTTCCGCTGTGATCCGGACGGCAGACTGATCTTTGCCGACCGATGCCTGTGCGGCGGGATCACGCCCAGAGACTTCCATCTCTTCGAAAGTGCAGGCCCTGTAGATCAGGACGTCCGTCTCCTGGTCGCCAACCAGGATTCGGATCTCATCACGGCTCTGCAATTCGACCGGCATAGCGAGACGCTTTCTCTTTTGGAAATGAATATGCAGGCGGTAA
>CACXGR010000157.1 GCA_902767235.1 uncultured Lachnospiraceae bacterium
GATTTCAGAAGAGCTGTCATCTCCTCTGTCTCGGGAAGATTCTCCTCAATCATTTCCTGTATCTTTTTCCAGTTGTCCCTGATCACAGCGAGCCGCTTGTCGCGCTTTGCTATATCGTTCTTGCCGGCCTTGTTTTCAAGGGCGATGATGCCGTCTGCCGCGATGCCGTAGCACTCTCTCATGCGGGCCTCCCAGGCCGCGCGGTCGAAGGGACGGTTCATGGCTGCCTCGAAATCAGGCTGCTCCTTTGCCAGCTTGTGGTAGAGCTTGAGGGCCAGGATCATGCCCACGCCGACCTGTGTTCCGTGGTTGGCAGGCATTCTGCCTTCCATGAGGGCCGTCATCTCCCAGTAGTGCGCGAAGTGATGCTCGCATCCGGAGGCCGGTCTGGAATTTCCTACAAAGCTCATCGCGATGCCTGTGAGAACCAGGGCCTGCGTCACTGCTTTGACCGCTTCGGGGTCTCTGGTCTGGACTTTTGCGCTCTGCTCCTTCACGGTCTCCAGGGCCGTCTCCACCATGTCCACCACTTCCTGGCAGTAATACTCGCCGTTGATCAGGTGGGCGAGCTTCCAGTCAAGAAGGCATGTATACTTGCCGAGCGTGTCGCCAAGTCCTGCGGCAATCAGCTTCATAGGCGCGGCACTCAGGATATCCGTATCGCCAACGACTGCGACAGGTCCCTGGCAATCCAGTGTAGTCTTTACATGGTGCAGCATCAGGGCCGAGCCGATTGAAACAAATCCGTCCATGGAAGGAGCTGTGGCAAAGATGATGTAGTCGATGCCCAGCCTGTGGCTCACAAACTTACACAGATCGTTGAGGGTCCCCGAGCCGATCCCCAGCACCAGGTCATATCCCACGGGATAGGCTGTCATGATCTCGCCGATCACCTGCTCGTCCGGAATAACTTCCTCGTAGTCCAGGATCACTTTGTCAAAAACGATTCCTGCCGCTGTCAGTTCATCAGCGGCGCGGGCGCCCGCTGCTTTCCATGTGT
The DNA here is from genome assembly GCA_902767235.1 of uncultured Lachnospiraceae bacterium. GTDB lineage: Bacteria > Bacillota > Clostridia > Lachnospirales > Lachnospiraceae > CAG-791. Next base: position 1,001 of record CACXGR010000157.1, read on the forward strand.
TGATGTCCGCAACAATGAAGACTTTGCTGTAGCCGAGGTCACGGATGTGGCCGGGAAGTCTTTTGACAGCGCCGCGGTCGATATCGATCCGCTTGACGCCGGAAAAATGTGTGTGCCCGCAAGCGCAGGGAATCTCTCTGTTAATGTAAGCGTTCAGGTCAATCTTTTCTCTTTTCATTGTTATACCCCTTCATTCATGAGTGACGCGCAACGTGCCATAGCTTACCGGATCTGTGTTTGTTATTTGTTACTATGAGATTAGCATTTTGAGCACAAACAAGCAATATATGTCGATATCGTTGATAATTGATCAGAATAAGGGTATTATATTGAGCAGAAATGATCATTTCAGAAAGTTGGGTGAAAATATGCAGGAAGACCGCAAGAGTGAGATCATCAGATTATTGTCGACAAGGGGATATATGACCGTGGAAGAACTGGCAGAGCAGCTCTATGTCAGCGGTCCCACTGTCCGCCGATGCCTTCAGACCCTCGCGGAGGAAGGCCGCATCAAGAGAATACACGGAGGGGCCTCCTACATCGGGCGGGACTCCTACGAGTGGACGCTGGATATGCGTAGCAGGGTCAATTCGCGGGAAAAGCGTGTGATCGGCAAACTCGCCGCGGAACTGGTCGGCGAAGGAAATCATGTTTTTCTGGATGCAGGAAGCACCTGTCATTTTCTCGCCAAAGAACTGGACCCCTCGATGAAGATGACTGTCCTGACCAACAGCATTCCCACGATCATGGAACTGTCCGGCCACAAGAACTGCCAGATTGAAAGTCCCTGCGGGCAGTACTATCCCTCCCACACGAGCTTTTTTGGCGAGGAGTCCGCTGCGTTCATCCGAACAAGACATGCCGATTTCTATTTTGCCACCTCAACTGCCATAGACAGCCGAACCGGCGTCAGCGCGCGGAGCCTCGTCGAAGTGTCTGTGAAACAGGCGATGCGGGCCTGCGCGGACTGTATGGTTCTTCTTATGGATCACACGAAGATGGAGACGACTGACTATTATCACCTGTTCGATCTCTCCCAGGTCGATATCCTGATCACGGACGCGCCGCTCCCCGACAGTATGAGGGAGGCGTGCGAGAGAAATGATGTCGAGGTGATCCTGCCGTGAGTCAGGGGGCAGTCCCTCTTACTCACTACACAAAATAGAGGACGTCGCATCATGTGATATGCGCCCTTCAATTTCAGAATTATTTCCTGTTTGAAGGGATACGCCTCGGCGCCAGGCGGTCTGCTTCCTTCAGTTTCAGAATTATTTCTTGTTTGATGGGATAC
>CACXGR010000158.1 GCA_902767235.1 uncultured Lachnospiraceae bacterium
ACGAAGGGGAAGAATCGTCAATATCTTGTGTTGTTTTAAATATTCTGTCAATATTTAGTGTTTTCTTGCTTTTCAGTCGACGCCGCGTATCTGAACAGCCCTGACATAGCCGGAGACAGCCCGGGCGCAGTCCTCCAGTTTCTGCCTGGAAGGGGCGCTCAGACCGCCGAAAGGCACCGTATCCCGGTCCGTAAAGCACTGGAGAAAATAGCGCTCCGCCCCTTCGATCATCTTGCCGATCTCCTCAAAATCCGCCGCTTCGTGCAGCTCGTCCACCACTGTGGTCCTGAACTCATAGTCGGTCCCCGACGATTTGAGGATCTCAATGCTCCTCTGGATCTGCCGTATCCAGGCAGGCACGGCTTCGCCGGGGGCGGAGTGCTCCCCTGCCATGCCCGCCGTCAGCGCGTATTTGGCGGGACTGTTCTTGACATCCATGGCCACATAATCCGCCAGTCCCTGCCGCAGCACTTCCGCCAGCATTTCCGGATGCGTCCCGTTCGTGTCCAGCTTCACCAAGAACCCCAGTTCCCTGATCTTCCTCATGAAATCCAGGAGGTCCGCATGGAGACAGGGCTCGCCGCCCGTAATGGCGACACCGTCCAGAAGTCCCCGCCGCTTGCGGAGAAAATCAAACAGCTCCTCCTCGTCCATCATCGGCGGCACTTTTCCGGAGGCCAGCTCGTAATTGTGGCAGTAAGGGCATCGAAGGTCGCACCCTCCCAGGAAGACCGTGCATGCCACGTGTCCAGGAAAGTCCAGCAGTGTCATTTTCTGTAGTCCGTGTATTTTCATATCTCCTCCGGTTCTGATCAGACGCCCGCCAGAATATGCATGTTGCGCAGCTGCGGATCCGCCACCCGGTCGTTGACCGAATAGGCGTGTCTCTCCAGGTCCGCCGAATCCGCCCCGGTCAATCCCTGCGCTTCCAGTTCGCGGATCACATCCGCCGCGATGTCTTCGATCACTTTATGCTTCTCTTTCCGGGTCTTTGGCTCATTATTTGTGGTCAGCAGGTACTCCAGAAGTTCCGGCACGTAGGGGAGCACGGGCAGGGCCCGCATCGCCCGGAAACTCCACTTGTAATAGGGCTGATATGCCCCGCCCAGCAAAAAGGCCGCCGCCATCGCGCTTTTGACAAACTCTGCGACCGCCAGCTGCGCAGCGGCCGTCTCCCCGTGTGCGAGGCAGCGCAGGTAGTTGTACTGCCCCGCCTGCGCCATGAGGAGCAGGTGCCCGGCCAGTTTCTTGCGCCGCACGTCCTCAGGCCGCTTCCGGATCCTCTCCCGGATGGCCGTGATCTCTCCGTAGTGATCTGCAAAGATCTCCCCGTTCACCGCTTCCGCCAGCGCATAGTCCGGGATCGACAGCCACTGCAGGGTGCTCAGTTTCCCGTCCGCGGCGCCGACCTTTTCGGTCATGAACTCCGCAGTGCGCAGCACACCGTGTCTTGCGCCGCCCACCGGGGCACTGTAACTGCGCCGAAAGCCTTTGAACTGACGCGAGAGCGCCGCATAGGCTCTCTCCAGGGCAAAGGCCGCTTTCCTGTCCACGATATTTTCTCCCGGCACAAAAATGCAGAATCCCGGTTCAAAATCGTGATCCTGCGAGATCTCATCGTCGAAACCGTAGCATTCCGATCCGCTGCCGGTCAGTCCCACCGCCAGAAAAGGAAGCAGCTCCGGGAATTTCTCCCGGAGCATGGGTTCGCCGATCTCTGTGTAAAAAGCTTTGGAAAGCTCCATTCCGTTCATAAACAGTATCTGCTCCTGTAATGTCTGTTACAGCGCAGCCGCAAGAAAGTCAGAGCGTTTCTGCAGCCGCTCCGCCGTCATAAAATAGCCATAGTACTCGAATGTGGGCGCGCATTTCTCGCAGACAAAGGCATAGTGGCCCAGTCGCGCCCGCTCGTCAGCGCTGCGCTCCTTAAGAGCACCGGCATCCGCAGTGTCCGGATCCCAGTCTGCCCCGAGCAGCGCATCCCCTTTGGCGTCCAAAAGTGTCTCCGCCTTCTCCACAAGCTCATAGATCCTGCTCTCGCCGTTCTCCATGCCGAGCTGCAGTTCCACGGTATTGGCCATGTTCAGATACGTGACTGCCTGCTCCAGCTCGCCGTCCGGCACATCCGCCATGATGGAAACGGCCTTTTCATAGAGATCCAGCGCCTCCCGGTACCGCCTCATGGCTTTCTCGTGCTGCGCCACCGTTTTCTGTTCGTAGCCCAGCGACTCCATCTCCAGCCCCAGAAGCTCCTGCTCGTGCGCCAGCGCATCCATTTTCTTTCCCAGGGCAGTATACGTAAGTGCCATATTGTTGTACAGGCCCCCGAGAAGTTCCGGATCCGTGTAGTCGCTGCTCTCATAGGCTTCCCGCGCCTTTCGGAACATCTCCAGCGCTTTCTCGTGCTCTCCGAAAGCGTTGCAGGCCGTTGCGATATTGACATAAGTCGTGCCGGCGCTGATCGTATCCTCCAGTTTGAGGGCAGTCAGAAGCGCCAGCGCTTCGGATGCGTTCTCCATCGCATTCTTCTGCTGGCCCGTCTTGCGATAATGTCCCACCAGCTCATTTCTGAGCATCAGCTGTCCGGGAAGGTCGCTTCCAAGCTTTGCCTCTTCCATCCAATAGAGCAGATGGCGCTCCGCCCCCCGGTAATCCCGCCGGCTCATATACTCATTCATCTTATCGATAATGCGCTTCTGCGGTATCGGCCGTAGTGCATTCTCTGTCAGATCCCAATCCATCATCTGTGTACCCCCTTACACCACACCGCCTCGCCTTCAGCTCAGCGCATCATATTCTCTTTTCATCTTCAGCACGCCCAGCGTCAGCGGATCATACACTTTCCGGCAGGTCACGCCGTCCTTGTACCTCTCGTAGATGATCGGAAGCTCCGTGCATCCCAGAATACAGGTTTCAGCCCGGTTCGTAAGATCCAGGAAGGTCTCCCGGATCTCGTCGGAGTACTTGTCCTGCTTGACCGCTTCAATGCAGTCGCGGAGCTTTGTGTACTCCTCCTTGCCGGGAACGGAGCAGGCAATGCCCTCCCGGGCCAGCGCCTCCTGATAGATCCCGGAATCGATCGTCCCTTCCGTCCCAAGGAGATAGACCTCCTTGACGCCGTCCTTTTTCAGTTCTTCGACGCATTCTTTGATAATGTGCACCACCAGCGGCTCCAGCCCCGGGATCTTCTCGCAGACAGCGGGCAGGAACAGATGCGAAGTGTTGCAGGCCAAAAGGATCCTCGTGCATCCCGCATCCTTTAATCTCCGCATGGAATCCGCCATCTCATCC
>CACXGR010000159.1 GCA_902767235.1 uncultured Lachnospiraceae bacterium
ATATCGCCGGAGAACTTGATGCCGCCGTCGGCGATCACGGGGATATCGTACTCCCTGGCGACGGAGGCTGCGTTCATGACGGCTGTGATCTGAGGCACGCCGATGCCGGTGACGACACGGGTCGTGCAGATGGAACCGGGTCCGATACCGACTTTTACGGCGTCTGCACCTGCCATGATCAGATCGCGGGCACCTTCGCCGGTGGCGATATTGCCGCCGATCACTGGAAGATCCGGATAGGCACTCTTGATCATGCGCAGGCAGCGCAGCACGTTCTCGGAGTGACCGTGGGAGGAATCAAGCACGATCACGTCGACCTTTGCCTTGATGAGCGCCTCCACTCTGTCCAGCACATTGGCCGTGATGCCTACGCCGGCGCCGCACAGAAGACGTCCCTGGGGATCCTTGGCCGCATTGGGATACTTGATATTCTTCTCAATGTCCTTGATCGTGATCAGACCTACGAGGTTGTAATCCGCATCCACGATCGGGAGCTTCTCCTTCTTGGACTTAGCCAGGATCTTCTGCGCTTCCTCCAGCGTGATGCCCTCTCTGGCTGTGACCAGGCCCTCCGAAGTCATGGACTCGCGGATCTTCTTGGAGTAATCAGTCTCGAACTTGAGATCTCTGTTCGTGATGATCCCGACGAGCTTTCTTCCCTCGGTGATCGGAACGCCGGAGATCCTGAACTTGCGCATCAGGTCTTCCGCGTCCTGAAGCGTGTGTTCGGGCGAGAGAGAGAAGGGATCGGTGATAACGCCGTTCTCGGAGCGTTTTACTTTATCGACTTCCTCTGCCTGGGCTTCGATGGACATATTCTTATGAATGATGCCGATCCCGCCCTGTCTGGCCATGGCGATGGCCATTCTGTGCTCAGTGACCGTATCCATACTGGCACTCATCATGGGAATACTCAGCTTTATTGTCTTTGTGAGGTTTGTGCTCAGATCCACCTCGTTGGGAATTACTGTGGAATAACCGGGAACAAGAAGTACGTCATCAAAAGTAATGCCTTCACCGATAATTTTCGCCATTTTTTCCTCCTGTTTCTTTGTAATGCTTTGACAGATCAGATTCTCAGTTTTTGAAGACTTTCCTGGGATAGTACATATACATGATATCTACGATCTGGGGGCCGTATTCGCCGATCATATCGAGGATCAGCTCCGTGCCGTCTTCCATCACCAGCGCATATCGCGCCGGCTTGCTGCTGTCATCGCCGGAACTGTAATCCAGGACATTGAGATCTCTTCCCTTCACGCTGTCCAGATGCGATGAGCCGATCGGAGCAAATATCTCCATCTTGTTCAGATCGTATGCCGAAAGCTCTTTCCTGCGCTGCTTCTGCTGGATCTTCGCGATCCGGATTTCCTTGTCCACGTAGACGTATTCATAGTCCACGACGCTCTCCAGCCAGGCCAGATAAGCAAGGACAGCACAGCCGGCAGCGGGAAGGAGCATGAGGAAATGGACCAGAAAGGTCAAAAAACAAAAACACACTGTAAGAATGATCGCCCCAAAGCGGATCACTTTTACCAGTGTGCTCGTCCTCCTGCTTACCACTACTTCCAGGCATCCTGTCTCCATAAACCGTTCCCTCTTATTTCTTCAGATTATTTCTACCATATTATATCAGAACATTTCAGAATGCAAGGTCAAAATAATACAGTTTTGGAGCCGGATACCGGGAAAGACGGACCATCTCCGTTTCGAATGATCTGCATCCGGCAGCGGCATGTAAGGCAGCATGAAAGGGCACGCCGCACAAGCGCCGGATCAGATCCTTTCGCTTGATGCAGATGCCCTTTTTTTACCTTAAACTATTAAAATCTCGTCTTTACGAAAATATCATAGATCGCACGCACCGCGACCTCGAAGTCCTCGTTGTCCACGCCGATGATGATATTGAGCTCACTCGATCCCTGGTCGATCATGCGGACGTTGACCTGAGCGTGTGCCAGTGCGGAGAAGATCCGGCCGGCTGTCCCGCGCATGGACTTCATGCCTCTTCCCACCACTGCGATCAGCGCAAGGTCGGATTCGATCTCCACGGAATCGGGCTGCGCCAGCCTGTGAATGGCGGACACCACTCTCTGCTCCTTGTGCATGAACTCATCTTCATGCACGACGATGGTCATCGTGTCGATGCCCGAAGGCATGTGCTCAAAGGAAATGCCGTTCTCCTCGAAGGCCTGCAGTACCTTGCGTCCGAATCCCACCTCGGAATTCATCAGCGCCTTGGAGATCAGTACGGTACAGAAGCCTTTTTTCCCGGCAATGCCCGTGATCACATAGCCGGATTTCTGGCAGGTGCTCTCCACGATCCATGTACCGTCGTCATTGGGCTTGTTCGTGTTGCGGATATTGATCGGAATGCCCTCGTGGCGAACAGGGAAAATAGCGTCCTCATGCAGCACGGAAGCGCCCATGTAAGAGAGCTCGCGAAGTTCCCTGTATGTGATCGTCTCGATCCCGACCGGATCATTGATGATCCTGGGATCTGCGACCATGAATCCCGAGACATCCGTCCAGTTCTCATAGACGTCTGCCCGGCATGCTCTGGCGACGATGGAACCCGTGATATCGCTTCCGCCTCTGGAAAATGTCTTGACATGTCCGTCAAATCCTCTTCCGTAAAAACCGGGTATCACCGCGCGGGGCGTTTCTTTAAGGACCTCGGAGAGGACCTCGTTGGTCTTCTCCGCATCCAGAGCGCCGCTCTCGTCAAAGAAAATGACGTCCTTGGCGTCCAGAAACTTGTATCCCAGATAGCGCGCCATGACGCGTCCGTTCAGGTATTCTCCTCTGGATGCCGCGTAGTTGCTGTCGGGACTTTGCTGCATCCTTCGCTCGATCTGGGCAAATTCACCCTCCAGATTGAATCCCTCTAGTCCCAGGCCGTCGATGATCTCCTGGTATCTGGACTTGATCTCATCGAGTTCTGATCCGAAATCCTCATCCTTGGAAGCTTTATAATACATCTTATAAAGCAGATCAGTCACTTTCTCATCTCCGCTGAACCTTTTGCCGGGGGCGGAAGGGATGACATATACCCTTGAGGGATCACTGCGGATGATATCTCCCACTTTTTTGAACTGTTCAGAGTCCGCCAGAGAACTGCCCCCGAATTTAACTACCTTTTTCATAACTGCCGATCCCGGTAAACCCGGGTCTTTCCTCCCTTTTTCAGATCTGTGCTTTTGAAATGCCTATTAAGTAATATCAGAAATCGATCAATCCTGCAAGAGACGGATGCACTGTTTGACGCCGCCCAGTGCCTCGATCTTCGAAAGGACTTCCTTTTCTGCCATTCTTCCCGTCACAAATGCTTCGCCGTCATCCTCCGGCACATCCGCTTCCACATAGGTCACTTTGCCGAAGAGCTCCTTTGCAGCCGCCGCGCGGGCGCTGTCGATCCGGATGAAGTAGCGGAAGACCTCTTCCAGCGGATCGGAGATCGCAAGCACCTCATTGTCCCATCTGCAGCTGATGTTCCTGCCGATATTCCGGGCGCATTCGACCACATCGGAGACCACGGCGCTGGCGGTAGGGAATTTGCCCGCGCCCCTGCCGTAAAACATGAGGTCGTCCACCATATTGCCGTGCACAAATACGCCGTTAAATACATCCTGCACGCTGTGCAGGGGGTGATCGGCGCGGACCAGGAAAGGCGCCGTGCGCACATAGAAGCGCCCGTCTTCTTCCCGCCTGCTGACGCCCAGCAGTTTGATCGCCATGTTCATCTTTCTGGCATATATGAAATCCGCCACTGTGATCTTGGAAATACCCTCGCAGGGGATGTCCTCGTACCGCACGGTCTTTCCGCACATGAGGGAGGACAGGATCGCGATCTTTCTGCAGGCGTCGTGGCCTTCCACATCCGCCTCGGGGTTCCTCTCGGCATAGCCTCTCTCCTGCGCCTCTTTGAGCGCCGCGTCAAAAGAGATACCTGCCTTCTCCATGCGGGTCATGATATAGTTGGTCGTTCCGTTCAGGATCCCGAAAATGGAGGTGATTTTCTCCTGCGTCAGACACGCATTGATGGGTCTGATCAGCGGGATGCCGCCGCCGACACTGGCTTCGAACATATAACTGCAATTGTGCCTGGCGGCGATCTGTAGCAGTTCCGGGCCGTGGGCGGCAACCAGCTCCTTATTGGAGGTACACACGCTGATCCCACGTTCCAGTGCTTTTTTGGTAAATGTATAAGCCGGCTCTCTCCCTCCCATGGTCTCGCAGATGACGGCAATTTCCGGATCATCCAGAATATCCTGATAATCATGCGTCACTCTCTCGTTATAGGGATTTCCGGGGAAATCGCGCAGGTCAAGGATATACTTGACATAGATCCCCTCTGCTACGGATCTTCTGATCATATCCTGGTTGCCGTCGATCAGTTCAACAACACCGCTTCCGACTGTACCGAATCCGAGAACTGCCATCTGTATCATAATCATTATCTCCTATCTTTTTTTATTCCAAAGCCGCTGTCAGGCCCGAAAAACTGCTGCATGCGCGATGATCACTGCGCTTTCTCTCTTCCCATGATCCGAACTCTGCGGACGCCTTTGAATTCGCTGATCTCGCTGATCATGTCGCTGATATCCCTCGTATTATCCCGGATCTGAAGACTGATGCTCAGATCGGCGACGCCGCTGATGGGGATACTCTGATGTATCGTCAGTATGTTCGCATTGCACCGGGAAATGACGCCGAGCAGTCCGGCCAGGATTCCCGGTTCATCGTCGATCTCGCAGGACAAAGTGACATTCATTCCGGCAGTGTTGTCGTGGAACTCCTCGATGTCATCCTTGAACTTATAATAGGAACTGCGGCTGATCCCTGCTATTTCCGCTGCTTCGTTCACGGTCCTGGCCTTGCCGGAGGCAAGCAGCTGATTGGCTCTGACAACTCCTCTGAGCACTTCCGGGACCGCCCGCCTGCGCACAATATAGTATTCCGCCTTATCATTCACTGTCTCATCCTCCATCAAGATCAAACTGACGTTGAATATAGTATCACGCATTGTTCTTTATTGCAAGGACATTTGTATTTCTGTTGCGGACATTTTTCGCGATCTGAAGGACGATCAGGAGAAGCGCCGTGATCGAAGAGATCCCGATGCAGATATTCAGTCCCTTCGGATAGTAGCGCACGTCGATCCGGTGGCTTCCTGCGCCGACCAGAACAGCCATGAGCCCGCCGTCCACCTCTTCGACCGGAACGCGCGCCCCGTCCACAAATGCGGTAAATCCCGGATCGTAGGGTACCGAAAAGAATACGAGATTCTCCGCCTCCAGGTCTGTCCTGGCAGTGAAGCCGTCTTTATGAAATTCAAAGCTGCGGCAGGCCGAATCCGCTCTCAGCGCACACTGTCTGGTAAACTCGGAGCTGCTCATCACTTCGGAATCCGCGTTCTTGTCTTCCTGCATCAGATGTCCGTACTTTTCGCACTGTTCATCCGTCAGTATGATGTCCCTGACCAGGAGGCGGTCGGTCAGTTCACCTTTTTTAAGTGAACTGTACGCTTCGTCCCGGATATAATGATCGAATGTGAATCCCATGGGGATATAGTTCAGGTTTTCAAAGATCCGGTATCCGCTGCCGGGCAGTGTCTCCTGATAGCCCAGAAGTCCTCCTTTTTCTTCCATCGTCTCAGATGGTTTGACCAGTTCGTTCTCAAGGTAGTAGCGCACGGAGAGGATCGCTCTGGCACCTACTCTCTCCAGGGGAAGCGTAGACTCGACCGTCCGGATCATTCCGATCTTTCTGTAGAAGGAAAAGATGGACGGATTGACAGTGCTCTCAAAGCAGTGGATCGTGGGATATCCCCACACCATCTCGTAGTTCGTGGACGTCCCGTCCGTCTCCACCCGGTAGAATCCCTCGTTTTCACTCAGCCCCGGTTTGGATTCCAGCATCTGCTTTTTCCACTTGACGCCGCCTGTGCGGGCGATCAGGGAGTTCCCGTTGTACAGAACGGCCATGTTCGTCAAAAGACAGCACAGCACGGTTGCGGTCATAAAGACAGGCATTCTGTATTTGTATGCATGCCTTGCCCTGGGCAGAAAGACAAGCAGAAGGAGCATCACGACCAGCTGCAGCGTTGTGGCGATGATCTCGACAAAGAGAAGGTCCATGTTGCTGCAGATCGAGAACCACTTGAGTTTCCCCCTTTCCAGTGTGGGGATCGCCGCACACAGCATGATCGCCGCGGTGATCGCCGTTGTGATCAAGGCACTCTTTGCCAGTTCACGTTTTCTTCCGGTCTCCAGCGCGCGGACGGTCATCGCGGACAGGATCAGGAGCGGCATGTAGAGCCATCTCGCATAGAAGTTTGCATTAAAGGCACTGAATGCCGAATTGAGGACCGGCACCGTCAGGATCACGCCGCACAGGACGGCCATTCTCTTCTTCCAGTTCCTGCAAAAGATCATGAAATAGGCGATGACACCGGACATGGAAAAGCAGGGAAGGTAGGCGGCCAGCGAGCTGTTCTTTACCTGTTCTCCCGAAAAGAGTGTCGGCTTGGCGATGATATCCGGGACCACAAAGAAGGACTTCAGGATCGCCAGCGGGGTCGTGCCCTCTTCATAAGCCAAAAGCCCGTAGCCGTTAATATAATCGTCCAGCCGGCTGTTTCCGCTGACGCCGCTTATGGACTGCACCAGGAAAAAAGATGACAGCATGAGCCCTGCGGCTCCGCTTCCCAGGATATACAGCACTTCCGGGACCGCTTTGACAGGCTTTTTCGCCGGAAAGTATCTGACAAAATAGTACAGGATGATGAAGATCACCTGGCCGAAGAAGAAATAGTAATTGATGACGGACATAAGAGCGGTCATCAGTATAAAGCCGGTATTCTTCCGTTTCTGTACAATGTCGTCAAATGTCAGCAGATAGAGCGGAAAGAAAGCCGTCGCGTCATGGAAGTGCTGGAAGACGATGTTGCAGGCCTGAAAGCCCGAAAAAGTGTACAGAAGACTTCCCACCACTGCCCAGGATTCACTTTTGACCTGTCTTCGGATCCAGGCGTAGGATGCGGCCATCGCCGTTCCGTATCGAAGAGACATGATAAACGGGAGCAGATAGGGCACGGATCTTTCAGGAAAGGGGATCGTCAGCCAGAAGAAGGGGCTGCCCCAGAGATAGAAAGAGAGACTGCCTCCCATGCTGCTCCCCAGGTCAATGTAGGGATTCCAGAAAAAATACCCGCTTCGCACAGCTCTGTGCGCAAGAATATAAAAGGGGACCTGCTGCACATTGTAGTCCCCGTAATAGAAAAAGATCCCGCCGTGATAAATCAAAAAGGGAAGGACCGCCGCCAAATACAGCAGCGCTCCTCCCGCAAACAGCAATATATATCGTATTACACCAGCACGTTTATTAGTCAAAGCTGTTTCCTCTGATCTGAGATATTCTGTTATTTTTTCTCTTCTTCGCCGCTCATGCGGTTCTCTGCCTCGATAAAACCGCGCATGCTGTCCATTCTCGCAAATACGATGGCATACCCGTCATCACCGTAGTTGAGCGAGCGGTTCACGCGGCTGATGGTCGCTGTGGAGGCGCCTGTTTTTTCCGCGATCTTGAGGTAGGTGTCATGTTTGCGCAGCATAGTAGCAACTTCAAAGCGCTGAGAAAGAGAGAGAAGTTCGTTTACCGTGCACAGGTCCTCAAAGAAGCTGTAACACTCTTCCTTGTTTTCCAAAGTCAGTATCGCTTCAAACAGGCTTTCTACTGCGTCTGTTCTGATCTTTTTATTCATAATACCCCCGAGCTTTTGATGTCAAAAATAGTGATTCTGCTCTAATATTTTAGCATTGTAAAGTTTTAAAGTAAAGACTTTTAGAGCGGTTATTAGAAGTCCGATACCGTATCATCGATTTATCGTTTATCCATATTTACTCTTTACTTTTAATAATGAGTGTGCTATTTTGATAATGTTGCACAAATTGTTTGTTTTTTCACAATCTTGTCATACACATTCTTTAATGAGCTATATTAACAACTTGGAGGTAACAACATGAGTAAGGGCGTAGTTAGACGTTTCAACAATCAGCGTGGGTTCGGTTTTATCAGCGATGCGGACGGAAATGATGTATTCGTGCACTATACCGGTATCAACGGCGAGGGCTTCAAATCTCTCGAAGAGGGACAGGAAGTCGAATTTGATGTGATCCAGAGCGAGAAAGGCCCCCAGGCCGTAAACGTCACAAAGCTTTGACGGCTTGCGTTCGGATAAGATAGTACTGGAAAAAAGGCCGGATACCCTGCGGGGCATCCGGCCTTTTTGTCAGTATCTCATTTTATAGCGCTGAATATGCTTAGTGTGATCCTGCTATTTTCGTGTTTTTTCAACGAGATCGGTCAGCGCCAGGTTTCCTCCGAAAAGGGTGAGCGCGCTTCCGACGGTCACGTCCATGGCCCCATCCGTAAGATCCCGGATCACATCCAGGTCCTCAAGAGAATGTACGCCGCCGGCATAGGTCACCGGAAATCCGGATCGCTTCTGCCATTTACCGAGAAGACATACCAGCTCTGTCTCGATCCCGCTTCTTCTGCCCTCCACATCCGCAGCATGGATGAGAAACTCATCGCAGCAGCCGCTCAAATGTGCCAGTGTCATTTCGTTGATCACCACTTCGGTGAACCTCTGCCAACGGTCCGTCACTACCACATAATTTCCGTCTTCTCTTTTGCGGCAGCTCAGATCCAGTACAAGGCGCTCTTTTCCGACTGCGCCGATCATCTCTTTCAGCGCGTTCCCATTGATCCTTCCGTCGCGGAATACATAGGATGTGACAATGACGTGGGAAGCACCCGCATCCAGAAAGGCTCCGGCCGACGAGGGCGTAATGCCGCCTCCGGCCTGCATGCCTTCCGGAAAAGCCCTCAGTGCGGAGAATGCCTGAATCCTGTCCGCCCGGTACGCACGCTCTTCTTTCACAGCGTTGAGAAGGATGATATGACCGCCGCTCAGTCCCAGTCTTTTGTAGATCCGGGCATAGTGCGCCGCATCATTTTCAGCGACAAAATTCTCGCTGGCACGGCTGTTCTCTTCCGTGCGGCCGTCCGCGTCCCGGAGGGTTCCTCCGACGATCTGCTTGACTTTTCCGTTGTGAATATCAATACATGGCCTGATGCGCATAGCCGTACCCCGTCTTCTTCCCCTGTCCGGGTCAGTTCAGGACATCACTCATCGTGTAGAAACCGGGGCCTTTTCCCGCCAGGAATTTGGCAGCCTCCACGGCACCCTTGCCGAATACAGCGCGGCTGTAGGCTCTGTGGGAAAATGTGATCACTTCATCCTGTCCGGCGAAGATCACATCGTGATCGCCGACGATCGTGCCGCCGCGGACGGCAGAGATCCCGATCTCCTTTACCGGTCTCTTCTCTCTTCTGCCCGAGCGGTCATAGACGTACTCATAGGGCTCACTCAGCGCATGATTTACTGCATCTGCAAGCGCCAGCGCGGTTCCGCTCGGCGCATCCACCTTCTGGTTGTGATGCTTCTCAACGATCTCGATGTCAAACCCGGCCGCAGCCAGTTTCGGCGCTGCCTGAGCCAGCAGTGCCTCGATCAGGTTGATGCCAAGAGACATATTGGCAGATTTGAGCACAGCCGTCTTTTCCGATGCCGCATTCAGTTTATCTGTCTGTTCCGGCGTCAGCCCTGTCGTGCACACTACTACAGGGAGCTTTTTCTCCACGCAGTAGTCGAGCAGTCCGTCTACGGCAGAGGCATTGGAAAAATCGATGACTACGTCTGCCTCGGGGCACTCCGCGAGGGTCCTGTATACCGGATAGTCCGCATAGGCTTCGCCGAATGCGTCCACACCTGCCATGATCTTCGTATTGGGATCCTCCGCGCAGATACCGGAAATGATGCGTCCCATGCGGCCGCAGCATCCGTGTAAAATGATTCTGATCATATTCGTTCTTACCTCCGTTCTGCGATCAAGGGATCAGATGATCCCGAAATTCTTCATGGCCTGTCTGAGCTTCTCCGTATTGGCGGGCGTCATCTCCGTCAGGGGCATGCGGAGCGGCCCCGCATGATATCCCATGAGATCCACTGCCTTCTTGACGGGAATGGGATTGACCTCGCTGAACAGGTTCTCAAAGAGCTCATGGGTCTGCATCTGGATTTTGGCTGCGCCCTCGACATCTCCGTCAAAGAATTTCTGGCACAGATCATGCATGGCCTTGGGCGCCACGTTGGCGACGACAGAGATCACGCCGATCCCGCCCATGGACATGAGCGGCACAACCTGGTCGTCATTTCCGGAATACAGGTCGATATTGCCGTCGCAGAGTGTCATGAGCTTTACGATCTGGCCGATATCTCCGCTCGCTTCTTTGATGCCGACGATATTGGGCACGTCCTTTACAAGACGCGCTGCGGTCGCAGGCTGTACGTTGACGCCCGTTCTGCTGGGAACATTGTAGAGGATGACCGGTGTTCCGGGTACGGCATCCGCGGTCATCTTGAAGTGCCCGTAGACGCCTTCCTGGGTCCCCTTGTTGTAATAGGGCGAGATCAGAAGAAGTCCGTCCGCGCCGTATCCCGCCACTTCCCTGGAGAGGTCAATGGCTGTCTGTGTTCTGTTGGAGCCGGTTCCCGCGACAACAGGCACTCTGCCCTTTACATGTTCAATGCAGAACCGGCACACATCCAGGTGTTCCTGCTCCGACATGGTCGCAGCCTCTCCCGTAGATCCGCACACGACGATCGCGTCCGTTCCGTTGTCGATCTGGTAATCGATAAAATCGGCAAAGGCGTCATAATTGACCGACTGGTCACTTTCCTTAAAAGGTGTGACGATTGCAACTGCTGATCCCTTGAATACTGGCATATTTTCATCCTTCCATTTTAAATGCGGTTATCGGTTCTCTTTGATCGGTCCCGGCATGGCGGGCGCTGCTTCGCTATGATCAGTAATTCTTGAACTGCATATTGCCGATCTCGGAGATCTTGTCGGCAAATCGGCAGACTTCAACGTTCATCTCGCTCCCGGTTATGATCACATCCGTGTCGCTGGCTGACTCCACGAGCTCCTTGAGATCGTCCACGGAGATGATCCCCTTGTTGACGACCTCCAGAACCTCATCGAGGATCAGGAGATTGCACTCTCCCGTCGTCAGTACTTTCCTGGCAAAGGACAGGCCGTTTCTGATATTGACCGCCGCTTCTTCCTGTTCCTCAGGCGTCCGCTCCATGTAATCCACATCCGATTTCTCAAATCGGAAGATCTTGATCTCAGGTTCAAGGCGTTTCGTAAATTCACTGTCAGTAATACCCTTGCCTTTTAAAAACTGAATAACGACAATGTTTTCATGCTCGGACGCTCTTTTTAAAGCGATCCCGAGCGCAGCAGCGGATTTTCCGTACCCGTCGCCCATAAAGATCATAACTTTTCCGGAACCCATAATGAATCTCCATTTACTTCTGTGCGGTTCATAATTGATTTCTCTTTCAAAATAGCACCTTTTGCCATTTATGTAAATCAGAGAAAACAAAAGCGGCTCTGCATGAGGATCTACATTCTTTCCGGTGCCGAAAATCCAAGGACATCGATGCATGTGCACAGAATATCCTGCGTGAGCTTAAGAAGTGCGATCCAGCTCTCTTTGCGGCCGGTATCCTCCTCCGCGAGTATGCGGGTGGAGTGATAAAAGCTGTTGAAATCATTGGACAGCTGATAGATATAGGCGCAGATCCGGTGAGGCGCGATCTCGCAGTAGGCGTTGTCCATCATCGCGTTAAAGCCCGCCAGATCGGTCATCAGGTCCTTCTCGGCTTTGCTCTGCGCCAGGCCGATCACACACGCCTTTACGGGTTTGGCCCCTTCGGCAGACGCGTATTTGGCCAGGATCGACTTGATCCTCACGATGGTATAAAGAATATACGGACCGGTGTCCCCCTCAAAGGACGTGAACCGCTCTATATCAAAGACATAGTCCTTGGAGGCCTGGTTGGAGAGATCGCCGTACTTGAGGGCCGCCAGCGCCACCTGACGGGCGGTCTTCTCCGCTTCTTCCGGGCCGATCTCGGGGTTGGACGCTATTTTGCCGCGCATTTCGTCGTTGATATCGCTGATCAGGTCGGAGAGCTTCATCACGCCGCCGTCCCTGGTCTTGAAAGGCTTTCCGTCCTTGCCGTTCATGGTCCCGAAGCCGATATGGCGCAGCTGCGTCTCTTCGGGGACCAGCCCGCACTTTCTCGCCGTGCGGAAGACCTGCTGGAAATGAAGCTCCTGGCGCTTATCGGTGATATAGATGATCTGGTCGGGGTGATAGAGTCTCTCCCGCTCACTGATCGTTGCCAGATCCGTGGTCGTATAGAGCGCCGCTCCGTCGGACTTTAAGATAATGCAGGGAGGGATCTCCTTGGAATCCGTCTCTTCAGCGACATCGACCACCAGCGCGCCGTTGGACTCATAGGCAAGCCCTTTCTCCTTCATGGCGGCGACCATGCCGGGGATCGCGTCGTGAACCGTGGATTCGCCCCACCAGAGGTCAAAGTCCACGTCCAGATTGGCATAGTTCTTCTTCATATCCGCGACAGATACGTCGATGATCTTCTGCCAGAGCGCTCTGAGGCCCCTGTCGCCCTCCTGCAGGCGGTGCGTATTGTCCATGGCCTCGGCATAGTACTCGGGATCTGCCTTGGACTTTTTGCTGGCCGTGGGATAGATCTCTTCCAATTCCGCCACCGTAAAAGGTGCCGCGGCTGGGTACGCTCCCTCAAAGGAAGGGTCAAAATAGCACAGATCCGGCTGTCTTTTGGATACTTCCGTGATGACCAGTCCCATCTGCAGGCCCCAGTCGCCCAGATGAATGTCGCCGATCACATTTTCGCCGTGGTAGCGCGCGATCCGCTTGACCGCTTCTCCGATCACGGCGCTTCGAAGGTGCCCGACATGGAGGGGCTTGGCGACATTGGGCCCGCCGTAGTCAAGGATGATGGAAGCCGGCTTTTCGGGCGCCTCCAGTCCGAATTTTTCCTCTTTTGACATCTGTGTCAGATAAGAGGAGAGGAAGTCCTCACGGATCTTCAGGTTCAGAAATCCGGGTTTTACCGCCTCTACAGAGGCGAAGACGCCAGAACCGTCAAGCTTTCCCGCCACATCGCCGGCGATCATGATCGGCGCTTTGTGATATCTCTTCGCACCGGCCATGGCACCGTTGCACTGGTATTCGCAGAGGTCCGGACGATTGGAGACCGTGACCTTGCCCAGCTCCCTGTCATATCCCGCCGCTTCGAAAGCGTCGGCCATTTCTTTCGAGATCAGATTCAGAAATTTTTCCACCGTATTCTCCTTGTCTTATGTTGTGCTCAAACTGATGATCCGTCGACCGTGTCCCTTCTCGAGAAAGCGCAGCCGCAGAAATTCTGCCGGTAGAGAGAGAACGCTCTCGACAGCTCTATGGAGCGCTTGTAACCGTTCTTCTTTTTGAAATCGGAGGGAAGGAAAGGAACGCCGTATTCCAGCGCCGCTCTCTCACCGATCTCGTTGAGTCTCGACGCGTTCTTGAGGGGACTGATGGTCAAAGTCGTGGTGAAGCAGTCGAATCCGTTTTGGGCCGCGGCGCGGGCGGATTCCCGCAGGCGCATCGCAAAGCAGATCCCGCAGCGGTCTCCGCCTTCCGGGCAGTCTTCATATCCCTTCACCGCTTCCAGGTAGCGCTCCGGATCATAGGGCGCCTCCAGGATCCCGATCTTCTCCGCGTTCTGGGTGGAATGCATGCCTGTAAAGTCCTGCGTCTCCACCTGCCGGTTATACGCCTCGATCAGTCGTTTCTCTTCCCCAAGCCTGTATTCATATTCACTGGACGCCGTTATATTGGGATTGTAGTAAAAGACCGTGATCTTAAAATACTCCCGCAGATACTCCAGCACATAGCTGGAGCAGGGCGCGCAGCAGCTGTGCAGAAGAAGGGTCGGCTTCTCCTTCGCTTCGCTTATCTTCTGCAGTTTTTGTTCAAGCATTCTGCTGTAATTGGGTTTCATCCTGTCTTTTTGTTTCTGCGGCACACAGGCCGTAAACGCAGAGCGTGCGCGGAAAGCATCCCGCGCACACTCCCTCTTTCACCGTCAGTTATTGAAAGTAGCGGACTCCGCTCTCAAAGAGCTTGAGATCCTGCTCACCGTAAATGTTGAGGTTGACGCCTTTTCCTTTGCGCTCACAGTGTGCCATCTTGCCCAGGATCCTTCCATCCGGAGAGGTGATGCCTTCAATGGCCGCATAGGAGCCGTTGATGTTCCATTCTTCGTCCATGGAGATCTTTCCGTCGGGATCGCAGTACTGCGTCGCCACCTGGCCGTTTGCAAAGAGCTTGTCGATCCATTCTTTGGGGGCGACAAAGCGGCCTTCTCCGTGAGAGGCGGGATTGGTGTAAACACCTCCGAGCTGTGCGCCGGCAAGCCAGGGGGACTTGTTGGTCACCACCTTGGTGTAGGCCATCTTGGAGATATGACGGCCGATCGTATTGAATGTCAGTGTGGGAGAGTCCTCCTTCTGGCCGGTGATCTTGCCGTTCGGCACAAGTCCGAGCTTGATCAGCGCCTGGAATCCGTTGCAGATACCCAGGATCAGGCCGTCTCTCTTACCAAGGAGCTCGCCCACCGCGTCCTCGATCCGCGCATTCCGGAAAGCCGTGGCGAAGAATTTGGCGCTGCCGTCCGGCTCGTCACCCGCGGAGAAACCGCCGGGGAACATGATGATCTGGGACGCTTCGATCGCTTTGGCAAAGGTCTCGACGCTCTCACGAATATTCGAGGGTGTGAGATTCGTGAACACCCTGGTGATCGTCTTTGCGCCGGCTTCCTCAAAAGCGGCCGCCGTGTCATACTCGCAGTTGGTTCCGGGGAAGACCGGAATAAAGACTGTGGGCTGTGCGATCTTATGGCTGCACACCGCGATGCTGCCCTTATCATATATAGGCGTATCGATGACGTCCTTATCCTTAGAGGCCTTGGTGGGGAAGACCTTCTCCAGCGGCTTTTTCCAGATCGCAAGGGCCTCGTCCGCCGGAAGGGATGCGCCGTGCCAGGTAAACGCAGCCTCGCCGCCGGCTTCCGTGACCGTTCCGATGACCGCATAATTGTCGGGGAGATACTCCTCCAGCACCTTCTCACAGTCAGCGTCCATCTCCAGGATCAAGTCGCCGATCCGGTTTCTGAACAGGTGCTTTAAGTGCACTGTCTCGTTGAATTCCACGCCGAATCCGTTTCCGAACGCCATTTTGGCACAGGCCGGCGCCACGCCGTAGCAGTCAACGGCATAAGCCGCTTTGACAAGCCCTTTTCTCATAAGAGACGTCACTTTGTCATAGATCCCGCACACATCGTCATAGACGGGGATATCGTACTCATCCCGCTCGATGTCGATCTGTACCAGTTTATCACCCGCCTTCTTGAGCTCGGGCGTGATCACATCCCCGATCTTCGCCACGTCCACCGCAAATGAGACGAGGGTGGGCGGCACATCGATGTCATTGAATGTGCCGGACATACTGTCCTTGCCTCCGATACTGCCGATCCCGAAGCCGAGCTGGGCATCATAGGCACCCAGAAGGGCTGAGAAAGGCTGGCTCCAGCGGGAAGGATCCTTGCTCATTCTGCCAAAATATTCCTGGAAGGTCAGATGCAGCTTCCTGAAATCGCCGCCGGCGGCCACCACCTTGGAGACAGACTCGGTCACTGCGTAGACAGCGCCGTGATAAGGGCTCCAGGAGCTGAGATAGGGATCAAAGCCGTAACTCATCATCGTCACGGTATCGGTCCTGCCGCCCTGAACGGGAAGCTTGGCGATCATGGTCTGGGTCTCGGTCAGCTGATATTTGCCGCCGTAGGGCATGTCCACCGTGCCGGCGCCGATCGATGCGTCAAACATCTCCACCAGTCCTTTCTGGGAGCAGGTGTTGAGGTCTGCCAGGGATGCGCGCATCGCCTTCTCGAAGTCCTCTCCGTCAAGATCGCGGTTCATGCGGTCCCCGAACACTTCGCGGACGCCTTCCGAAGCAAATTTATTGAGATAATTGTCATCCTGCGAGGGCATCAGGACTTTGACGTCTGTCTCCTGATGCGCTCCGTTTGTGTCGAGAAAAGCTCTTGAAATATCCACGACAGGCTTTCCGCGCCAATTGAGCACCAGTCGGGGCTCCTTCGTGACGACCGCCACCGGTGTAGCTTCCAGGTTCTCCTGCGCGGCATAGGCAAGGAACTGTTCCTTGTCTTCAGGCGCCACAACAACGGCCATTCTCTCCTGGGACTCGGAGATGGCGAGTTCCGTGCCGTCCAGTCCCTCATATTTCTTGGGCACGAGGTCCAGATTGACCTGCAGACCGTCGGCCAGCTCTCCGATCGCAACGGACACACCGCCGGCGCCGAAGTCGTTGCACTTCTTGATGAGCGCAGATACTTCCGGTCTCCTAAAGAGTCTCTGAAGCTTGCGCTCTGTGGGCGCATTTCCCTTCTGGACTTCCGCACCGCACTCTGTCAGTGACTGGTCGTTATGCGCCTTGGAGGATCCTGTTGCGCCTCCCATTCCGTCCCTGCCGGTCCTGCCGCCGAGCAGAATGATGATATCGCCGGGATCACTGTTTTCGCGCTTCACATTTTTGCGGGCAGCAGCGCCCATGACGGCGCCGATCTCCATGCGCTTGGCCACATAGCCGGGATGATAGATCTCTTTCACGTGGCCGGTGGCAAGCCCGATCTGGTTGCCGTAGCTGGAATAGCCCTTCGCGGCTCCGAGGACGAGCTTTTTCTGGGGAAGCTTGTTCTCGAGTGTCTCTGATACGGGAACGGTGGGATCTGCGGCGCCAGTCACGCGCATGGCCTGATACACATATCCCCTTCCTGAGAGCGGATCGCGGATCGCACCGCCCAGGCAGGTGGCCGCGCCGCCGAAAGGCTCGATCTCCGTGGGATGGTTGTGGGTCTCGTTCTTAAAGAAAACGAGCCACTCCTCTGTCTCCGGTCCCTTGCCGTAATCGACTTCTACCGGGACCACGACAGAGCATGCGTTGTTCTCGTCAGACTCCTCCTGGTCAGTGAGCTTTCCTTCGGCCTTGAGCTTCTTCATGCCCATGATCGCGAGATCCATCAGGCATACATACTTATCCTTGCGGCCTTTATAGAGTTCCTCTCTGGAATCGAGATAGCTCAGATACGTGGGCTCAATGATATCTCTGTAATAGCCGTCCTCAAACTCCACATTGCGCAGCTCGGTCGAAAAGGTGGTGTGACGGCAGTGATCGGACCAGTAGGTGTCCAGCACGCGGATCTCCGTGATCGTGGGATCTCTGTGCTCGGTTCCCTTAAAATACTCCTGAATGAAAAGGAAATCATTAAACGTCATGGCAAGATCAAGCGACTGGTAAAGCTTTGTGAGCTCATCCTCATGCATGGATGTCATTCCGGTGAGCACCTTGACATCCTCTGCCTCCGGATAATCGGTCTGAAGGGTCTTGGGTTTCTCCATCCCGGTCTCGCGGGAATCTACAGGGTTTATGCAGTATTTCTTGATCCGTTCGATCTCATCCTGTGTGATCTTTCCCAGCAGAATATAGGTCTCTGCCGTCTTGATCACAGGGTTCTCGTTCTCATTGAGGAACTGCACGCACTGCACGGCGCTGTCCGCTCGCTGGTCAAATTGTCCGGGAAGGGCCTCAACGCTGAATACATAGCCATCCTCCGGGATCTCGATCGTCTCTCTGTAAAGAATATCCACAGGGGGCTCTGAAAAAACAGTCCTGCATGCCTTCTCAAAGACCTCATCAGAAATATTCTCGACATCATATCGGATCAGTTTCCGAACGCCGGTCAGTCCTTCCACAGCCAAAAACCCGATGATATCTTCCTTGAGCTGCCTGGCTGCGACCGCATAGGGCTCCTTTTTCTCAACATAGACCCGTCTGACTTTACTCATTGATCTCGCTTTCTCCTCCTAAGGCGTATAAATGATAGATATTGTCTCAACGCATTATATCATAGCTTTTCAAAATGTACATACACGGTATGCCCAATGAAAGGCAAACTTTTGCCTCTGTATTTGACAAGCCCGGACAGCATGTCCCCAAAAACGGCAAAAAAATAGAGTGATTTTGGTGTTGAACATCCCCGGCCGTTGTGCTATACTTGCAAATGTTGACGGACAAAACCTGTCAGACAATCGAATAGGGGAATCATACAATGGCAGTATCACGGTCTCCAAAACCGTTCATGGGGGTTCGAATCCCTCTTCCCCTGCTCCTTTAACAGCCTTCATCGTTATCGATGGAGGTTTTTTTATGTCCAAAAAAGGGAACCCTTTGCAGTTC
>CACXGR010000160.1 GCA_902767235.1 uncultured Lachnospiraceae bacterium
CATATCGGCCATGTTCTGACAAGAGTCATCAAGGACATGGTGCCGCGCTACCGCACGATGAAGGGATATCAGGTTCCCAGAAAGGCCGGATGGGATACCCACGGACTTCCCGTGGAGCTGGAAGTCGAGAAGGAGATCGGCATCGAGGGCAAGGAGCAGATCGAGGAATACGGCATCGCGCCCTTTGTCGAGAAGTGCAAAGAGAGTGTCTGGAAATACAAATCGATGTGGGAGGATTTCTCCGGCATCGTCGGTTTCTGGGCAGATATGGACCACCCTTATGTGACCTACTACGACGACTATATCGAGTCCGAGTGGTGGGCGCTCAAGGAGATCTGGAAGAAGGGGCTCCTCTACAAGGGCTTTAAGGTCGTGCCCTACTGCCCCAGCTGCGGAACACCGCTGTCCTCTCATGAAGTGGCGCAGGGCTACAAGACGCTCAAGGAGCGCTCGGCCATTGTGAGATTCAAGGTGGCGGATGAAGATGCGTATTTCCTGGCATGGACGACAACGCCCTGGACACTGCCCTCCAATATCGCGCTCTGCGTGAATCCCGAGGACACATATGCCAAGGTCAGGGCCATCGACGGCTGTACCTATTATATGGCGGAGGCTCTGCTGGATCAGGTGCTCGATCCCCTCAAGGACAAGTATGACGCGACTGCTGACGGCAAGGCATATGAAGTCCTGGAGACCATGAAGGGCCGGGATCTGGAGTACAAGCCCTATGAGCCCCTCTATGAGGAGGCGGCAAGAAGAGCGGAGCAGCAGCACAAGAAAGCCTTCTTTGTTTACTGCGACGACTATGTAACGATGACAGACGGTACCGGCATCGTTCACATCGCGCCCGCTTTCGGTGAAGACGACGCGAGAGTCGGCCGCAAATATGACGCCCCCTTCGTTCAGCTCGTGGACGCACAGGGCTGTCTTGTCGAGGGAACGCCTTTTGCGGGCATGCGCTGCAAGCCCACCCAGGCGGAGATGGACAAGGGTGCGGTGAGCGCCGACCCCGAGGTCTTAAAAGATCTGGCGGCACGCGGTATTTTGTTCGCGGCGCCCAAGTTCGAGCACGATTATCCTCACTGCTGGCGCTGCGGAACACCGCTCCTGTACTATGCGCGCCAGTCCTGGTTCATCAAGATGACTTCCGTCAGAGATGACCTGGTGAGCGGCAATCAGAAGATCAACTGGATCCCGCAGAATATCGGCGAGGGCCGTTTCGGCAACTGGCTGGAGAACATTCAGGACTGGGGCATCTCCCGTGACAGATACTGGGGCACCCCTCTGAACATCTGGGAGTGCAAGGGCTGCGGCCATCAGCTGAGCGTCGGCAGCAGGAAAGAGCTCGCCGAGCTCTCCGGGAACCCCGAGGCGGAGCACACAGAGCTCCACAGGCCTTATGTGGACGCCTTCACGATCCGCTGCCCCGAGTGCGGCGGCGAGATGCACCGCGTACCCGAGGTCATTGACTGCTGGTTCGATTCAGGCGCTATGCCCTACGCGCAGCTCCACTATCCTTTTGAGAACAAGGAGCTCTTTGAGAAGTGGTTCCCCGCCGCATTCATCAGCGAGGCGGTGGACCAGACCCGCGGCTGGTTCTATTCCCTGCATGCGGAGTCCACGCTCCTCTTTGATAAACCCTGCTATGAGAACGTCATCGTCCTTGGCCTGGTCCTGGATGAGGACGGCAACAAGATGTCCAAGAGCAAGGGCAATGCCGTGGATCCCTTCACTGCGCTGAAGACACACGGCGCCGATGCGATCCGCTGGTATTTCTACACCAACAGCGCGCCCTGGCTGCCCAACAAGTTCTCCGACAAGACCGTCAAGGAAGGCCAGCGCAAGTTCCTGGGCACTCTGTGGAACACATATGCGTTCTATACTTTGTACGCGGATATCGACGGCTTCGATCCCACCAAGTACACGCTGGACTATGACAAACTGTCCGTCATGGACAAGTGGCTGCTCTCGAGAATGAACACGATGATCGCGAGCGCAGACGCGAACCTGGAGAACTACAGGATCCCCGAGGCGGCTTCCGCCATGGAGACCTTCGTGGACGAGATGTCCAACTGGTATGTCCGCCGCTGCCGCGACCGCTTCTGGGCAAAAGGCATGGAGCAGGACAAGATCAATGCCTACATGACACTCTATACGGCGCTGGTCAACGTATGCAAATGCGCGGCGCCGATGATCCCCTTCATGACCGAGGAGATCTATCAAAATATCGTCAGAAGTGTCGACGCGTCGGCACCCGAGAGCATCCACCTCTGCCTGTATCCCGAATCGGATGCGTCCCATGTGGACAAGGAGCTGGAGGAGAGCATGGACGAGGTCCTCAGGATCGTCGTCATGGGCCGCGCCTGCCGCAACGCCTCCAATATCAAGAACAGGCAGCCCATCGCGCAGATGTTCGTCAAGGCTGACAAGGCGCTCGATCCTTTCTATCAGGAGATCATAAGGAACGAGCTCAATGTCAAAAATGTGATCTTCACGGACGATGTCCGCGAGTTCACGAGCTACACCTTCAAGCCGCAGCTCCGCACGGTCGGACCCAAGTACGGCAAGCAGCTGGGCGGCATCAGAAAGTATCTGGCAGAGCTGGACGGCAACGCTGCCATGGATACGCTCAAGGCAGAGGGCGCGCTCAAATTTGACGTAAACGGCGTCCCTGTGGTGCTGGCGGAGGAAGACCTTCTCATCGATACGGCCCGCAAAGAAGGCTATGTGAGCCAGGAAGACGGGACCTTCACGGTCGTTCTGGACACCAACCTGACGCAGGAACTGGTGGAAGAGGGCTATGTTTACGAGCTGATCAGCAAGATCCAGACCATGAGAAAAGAGTCCGGATTTGAGGTGATGGACCACATCCGCGTATCCCTGGGCGGAAACGAAAAGCTTTCCGAGGTGGCCGCGGCCAACGAAGCGGTCATCGCAGGCAAGGTCCTGGCAGAGAAGATCGAAAAGGACGCTGCACTGGCAAATGAGAAGAAATGGGATATTAACGGCGAGAAGGTCACGATCGGTGTCCAGAAGATGTAAGGAGAACAATAAAGAATGTTAAAAAGACCTACTTTTAATTTTGATAAAGATCTTTTCAAGAGAAGTGTGGAGTACAATGTGCGCACAATGTACCGCCGCACGATGAAGGAAGCGACGGACCAGCAGGTCTTCCAGGCTTCCGCCATGGCTCTGAAGGACCAGATCATCGACTGCTGGATGAGGACGCAGAAGGTATTTGACGACAAGGATCCCAAGCAGGTCGTCTACCTGTCCATGGAATTCCTCATGGGCCGCGCTTTCGGCAATGACGCCATCAATCTGATGGCGTACGAGCCCGTCAAGCAGGCGCTCAAGGAGCTTGGATTCAAGCTCAATGCCATCGAGGACCAGGAGCCCGACGCGGCGCTGGGCAACGGCGGTCTGGGAAGACTGGCCGCATGCTTCCTCGATTCCCTCGCCACGCTGAACTATCCCGCATACGGCGCCGGTATCCGCTACCAGTACGGTATGTTCAAGCAGGAGATCAGAGACGGCTATCAGGTGGAAGTCCCGGACAAC
>CACXGR010000161.1 GCA_902767235.1 uncultured Lachnospiraceae bacterium
AATGGGTAAGATGAGGTGACCTTGTGAGTATGAAAAAGAGTTTGAACCGCTTAAAGCTGATCATGATCCGGATCCTGCCGGTATTCGTCCTCGGCACATCCGCGCCGGCCATGACTGTCTCCGCAGTCACGGCAGTATCTGTTGTATCTGAGGCTGCAGCCGACAGCACCGGCGCACCTGCAGATGTACAGCTCAGGTCGATCTCCTCCGGCGCCTATAACAAGATCACGATCTCCTGGAAAAAAGCGGCGGGCGCCACGAGCTACCGCATCTACCGCAAAGCCGCCGGCGCATCCAAATGGTCGCGGATCGCCGTTGTGGGTGCAAAGCAGCTGAAGTATACGCATGTCGCGTCCAAGTCCTTCCCCATTGTGGTCGGCCGGGACTATACCTATACCGTCAGGGCCTGCAGCAGCAAGTCCGGGAAGCTGGGCGGTTTTGACCGCAAAGGGCTGACGATCCACACGCTGCCCAATAAAGTCGTCCTCAAGAGTGCTCTCTGGAATCAGGCGGGAACTTCCGTCACCGTCTCCTGGAAGAAAGCAAAGGGCGGAACCTATTACCGCATATACCGCCGCACGCCTTCCGCTCCCAAATGGAAGTGCATCGGCACCACGAAGGGGGACAAGCTGAGCTTTGTCGACCTGGCCCCGGTGCAGGGGGAAAAGAATTCCTACACGGTTCGCGCCGGCAACGCCAAAACGAAGGTAGCGGGCAGGTTCAGCGGTACGCAGGTCAGTGCCGTCACCAGGGATGAGGCCGAGCTGGCCGAAACAGCCCGTCTTTTGAAAAAGTCGCAGACCGGCGGGAAGACAAGCCAGATCATTCTGGTCGTCGATCACAATCTCTCCTTCTGGGAAAAGGGCAAGAGCGGCAATTGGACCCGGAAGCTCTCTGTCTATTGCGGTTACGGCAGCAACGGTCTGAATGCGGACCGCCGCGAGGGCGACCGGACGACGCCGATCGGCTCCTTCCCCATCCTCCACGGCTTCGGCATCGCGGACAATCCCGGTTCCACGCTGAAATATCGAAAGATCACGTCCAACTCCTACTGGTCGGGCGAATACAGCACCTACAACCAATGGGTCGAGAGCGCCCGCCCCGTCGCCGGCGAGCACCTGATCAACTACTATCAGTACAAATACGCCATGGCCATCGGTTTCAACCGAAATCCCGTGGTCTACAAGAAGGGGTCGGCTATCTTTTTGCACTGCAAGAGCTATGACCACTGGTCCACCGCCGGATGTGTCAGCGTCGAGGAATCCGTCATGAAGAAGCTGCTGCAGATGAGCCGGAACGGTGTGTATATGATCATCGTGCGGCAGCGCGGCGACATCGCTTCTTATTAACACCGGCAGCCGGGCACAAATATAAAACTGCCGCATCGGAAATCTCTTCCCGATGCGGCAGTCTTTTTGCGTCTGTGCCTCTCATCCGAATAGGATCACTTCTTCCCCGCTTCCGCAGTGCCGGTCTTTTCATCCTCCGCCTTGATCTCCGGGATCACCAGCGACATGCCGACTTTGAGCTCCGACGGATCAGACAGCTGATCCTGGTTGTTCTTGTAGATCGTCTCCCACTTGGTGCCGTCTCCGTATACCTTCTGGGATATCTTCCAGAGATTGTCTCCTTCCACCACCTTATAGGTCTTGATCCCGGTAGCCGCATCTGTGCTCACCGCATCCTCCTGCGCCCTCAGGGTGACCTTCTCCTCAATGCTGTAGAAGGAATAGAAGTCGTCATACAGCCCGAGGCAGGCATCCATGCCGGGATTGGAGGAGAGCGCTTTCTGAAGTACCGCCTCCCAAGATCCGTATTTTTCATACAGATAGTCGATCGTGGGGCCGTTTTCGTTTCCGTAGGTGTCCAGATTGCTCTTTTTTACCCTTGCAAGGCCTTCCGGATCACCGATATAGGCATCCAGCCGGAGCTCGTTCCGCTTCTGGCTGACTGCCCGCGCGATCTCCTCAATGCTCTTGTTCTGGACGGACATCTCCTCGATCATCTGATACAGCACTTCCTCTGTCTCATAGTACCGGATCCGGTTATTGCGGGCATTTTCGACCTCCGCTTCATTCGTCCAGTCGATATAGTCCACAAAGTCCTTCAGTCTCGTGGAAAGCGGACTGGGGGAGTATCCGTATACCGCATCGTGATTGACGATGATATCCTGTGCCGCCTTGGGATTCTCCATGGGGTCATGTTCATATCCCAGCTTCACAGTGATCTCTTCTGTCTGCGCGCCCTTGGTGCCTGCCGCAGAGGACGTCTCTGTCCCGGCTGCCGCCTGATCCGAAGCCTCTGCCCCTTTTCCCGTCTGCTCTGCAGCGGCCGCTCCGGCTGCCGTCTGTCCCGCTGCCGCGTTGGTCTCCGCCGCGCAGACCCGCGCCGGCACTGCCGTCACGCACAGAACGCCTGCCATAAGGATCCCTGCCGCCGATGTGATCACTGCTGCTCTTCTTGTCTTCATGCTTTCTGCTCTCCCTGAATCTATATTTCCCCGATTGGATCTTCCTTTATACGGGCTCTCATTTCACATTCCCTTATATCTGAAATGAACGCCCGCACAAATTATAATCCACGCGCAAAAAATCAGTCAAGGGGCGCCGCGCGATCCCTGAGCGCCGGAAGCCCTGCCACATGGAACGAAAAATATGTTATGCTATGAATAGTTCTGTATCGTTGCCTGTTGCCGCGTGAAGGAGGGAATTATGAAGATCACATGGATCGGTCATTCTTGTTTTAAGATTGAAGAAGGGGGATACAGCATTGTAATCGACCCCTATGATGACAACTACGTGCCCGGCCTTAGGCCTGTCAGAGAGAGTGCCAACGAAGTGCTGTGCAGCCACGAGCACGGCGATCACAACGCCCGGAAGCGGGTAAAACCGGTCGTCGGAGCTGCGTCGCCCTTTACCGTCACGAAGATCGAGACCTACCACGACCCGCAGAGAGGTGCGCTGCGCGGTCCCAATACCATTCACATCCTCAGTGCCGGCGGAAAGCGGATCGCCCACTTCGGCGATCTGGGATGTGCGCTCACGCCTGAGCAGCTTGATGCGCTCCGGGATCTCGACATCGCTCTGATCCCGGTCGGCGG
>CACXGR010000162.1 GCA_902767235.1 uncultured Lachnospiraceae bacterium
ACCATCATCTGAACTTCACTGGTTCCTTCATAGATCTCAGTGATCTTGGCATCTCTCATCATGCGCTCGATGGGATACTCACGAGTGAAGCCGTAGCCGCCGAACAGCTGCAGGCATCTGCGGGTTACGTCAGAAGCGTTGGCAGCAGCAACGAGCTTAGCCTCAGCTGCAAGAACAGTGTAAGGCTTGCCTTCGTCAACAGCGTTTGCTGCGCGGTAGACCAGCATCTTAGCAGCCTCAGTATTGGCTTTCATCTTAGCAAGCTCGAACTGAGTGTTCTGGAACTTAGCGATCGGACGGCCAAACTGTACTCTCTGTTTGACGTACTCAACGGTGATATCGATGGCGCCTTCTGCAATACCCAGAGCCTGAGCTGCGATACCGATACGGCCGCCGTCCAGGGTCATCATAGCGATCTTGAAGCCCTTGTTGACTTCGCCAAGGAGGTTCTCCTTCGGAACCTTGACATTCTCGAATACGAGCTCGCAGGTGCTGGATCCGCGGATACCCATCTTCTTCTCGTGGGAGCCTACGCTGAAGCCTTCCATTCCCTTTTCCATGATCAGAGCAGTGATGCCCTTGTTGCCGAGGGACTTGTCAGTCATACCGAAAACGACAAATACATCTGCAACGCCTGCATTGGTGATGAAGATCTTGGAGCCGTTTACCAGATAGTAGTCGCCCTTGTCCTCAAAAACAGTCTTCTGGCCAGCTGCATCTGTACCTGCATTGGGCTCGGTCAGACCGAAAGCGCCGAGCTTTTCGCCGGAAAGAAGGCTGGGCAGATATTTCTGCTTCTGCTCATCTGTACCGAACTTGTAGATGGGCCAGCAGCAAAGGGATGTGTGAGCGGAAATGCCTACAGCCGTGGAAGCACAAACCTTGGAAACCTCTTCGATGCACTGTGCATAGGACAGCTCATCCATGCCTGCTCCGCCGAACTCTTCCGGGAAAGGAATTCCGAGAAGGCCCATCTCAGCAGCCTGCTTGAATGTGTCTACGGGGAATTTCTCTTCCTCATCGATCTCAGCTGCGATCGGTGCGCATACGCCCTGAGCAAAGTCGCGGTACATGTTCACCATATCCTGATGAATCTCGTCGTTAAAAAAGTTCATTGCAACCTCCTTTGATATTAGCTACGTGTAGCATTATTTGGTGATCATCATATTTTTTCACCTAATTATTATACATTATACCATCGCATGTGTTCATTTTCCACAAAAAATCAGCAAACAATACAACAAATATCACAGCTTCACGATTTTTCCGAGGGAAAGGGAATAGATCAGCTTTTCGCGCACCTTTCTCTCCGTGATCTGTGAGAGCGCCCGCTCATACAGTTCCATCTGCACATGATACCGGTCAATGAGATCCCCGGGATGACTGACGCGGTCAGTCTTGTAATCCACCAGGATCATTTCTCCGTCTTCTATAAAACACGCGTCAATGATTCCCTGAATGAGAACCGTCTCGCTGTGCGGAAAATCCGGATTCACACTGTCCGCCGGGATCCCTATGACAAAGGGCTGTTCCCTGAAAAGCCTGTCTTCGGCATCTGCCTCTGCCATGCGCCGGGCAAGATCGCTCTTCAAAAAGCGCAGAATGCCGTCCGCCGGAAGCTTATCCTTATAGGCGCGCGGGATCCGGGCGCTCATGCACATCTCTTCTCTCCAGTCGTCAAACTGTGCATTTGTGACAGATGCCGGGACCGGAAACCTTCGATAGTCGAAGAGTTCCAGCAATTTGTGTACCGCGGTCCCGTATTCTGTGCCGGAGAATTCCTTTGCGCCGCCGGAAGATGCTCCCGCAAAGTCGGGGATCACCGGTGAGGGCAGGTTCTCCGGGAAAAGGGAGACCGCCCCCTCCCCTTCTTCTTCCAGCGCCGCCATTTTCAATTCAGAGACTGAGGTCTTGGTGAAGAGGCCCCGGAGGTTTTCATAGGCGTATCTTCTCGAATAGATCGTCCGGAGCACATTTTCCAGATCGTGATCCGGAAGCGGGGGGCCGCCGGCTGCGGCATATCCCTCCAGTGCCTCTTTTCTTACAGCCATCGAGGACTGTATGACGGTCTCGTCCATCGAAAGGTCAGCCAGGCTCCTGCGGATCGTACGGATGTGATCCGATCCCCCTGCACACATGGCGCACCAGATCAGTTCCAGATCGTTTTTGGAAGCGGTCAGGGAAGATACCGGCAGCTTTTCTTCCGGAGCCATATTCTCCGGGACGCTCTCTTCCCAGGCCGCGCACTGCTCCTGCGCGTTTTCGAGATAGCCTGTCAGGATCAGTTTCTCCTCCGCCCTGGTCATCGCGACATAGAGTACTCTCAGCTCCTCGCCCAGACTCTCCATGCGGATCTTATCGGCTATGGCCTCCCTTCTGAAGTCCCTGAGCCGGGCGCGCATTGACGGGATCCACCGGTCCATTCCGATGCCCCAGTCGCTGTCACAGACCAGCGCTCCTTTGGTCTCGTGGGCGTTGAAGCTGTGCGGTTTGGCGGTGCCCGCGACAATGCAGACCGGGAATTCCAGGCCCTTGCTCTTGTGGATGCTCATGATTCTGACGACATCTGCATTTTCGTCAAGTATGTTGGCCTCGCCGTAATCCACCTCCCGGTGATGCATCTGATCGATATACCGAACGAAATCAAAGAGTCCCTGTACGCCCATGCTGTCAAAGGAAGCCGCCTGGGCCATGAGCATCTGCAGATTCGCATTGCGCTGTTCCCCGCCGGGAAGCGCCCGGCACCACTCTTCGTATCCGGTCTCGCCAAAAAGCTGCGTCAAAAGATCGCGGATCGTAAGATAAACCGTCCTCTTCCTCCACTTTTCCAGAAATTGGAGGAAATTTCTGCATTTGTCCCTCAGCACGATATCCTGCGGACGGCAGTTCTCCGGGAGCGGATCGCTGCCTGCCAGATGCGCCAGGCATGTAAAGAGATCGCTCTCCCTGTCCGGTCCCGCGATCCTGATCCGTGCGATCTCATCTTCCGAGAAACCGCCGAAAAATCCCTTTAGTGCTCCGTAAAGAGGTATATCCTGTCTGGGATTGTCCAGGACGCTGATCAGCCCCAAAACGGTCTGTATCTCTTTGGCGGCAAAATATCCGGTCCTGGATTCGATGTAATAGGGGATCCCTTCCGCCTCAAAGATCTCGCGGAATTCCTCGCACCATCCCTTTCCGGTCCGCAAAAGGACAACAATATCACCGAAGCGGCAGGGTCTCTGCCCTCCGTCCGCACTGCGGACGGGAAGCGTACCGACCAGTTCTCTGATCCTGCCGGCTGCGGCGAGCGCTTCCCGTCTGACTTTACTGAGCCTAAGGATCTCTTCCGGCACTGTTCCTTCTTCATATGCGCCGTCCACCAGGATCAGTTCCGTTTTGTAAAGATCGGGGTCGGAAGACGGAGGGTAATCCGCCCCGGCTTTGAGGGAGACTGTGTGGTCGTATTCCACGCCGCCCACCTCGCGGCGCATCAGGCGGAAAAAGACATCGTTGACGCTGCTTAGCACCTCTTTGCGGCTCCTGAAATTGCTGTCCAGGTCGATCCGCTCCTTCTCGGGATCCGATTCCCTGTAGACATCCAGCTTGTGCATAAAGATCTCAGGTCTTGCCAGCCGGAACTTGTAGATGCTCTGCTTGACGTCTCCCACCATAAAGCGGTTGCATCGTCCTTCGTCCTCAGTGGAGATCATTCTCAGAAGAAGCTCCTGAATGTCGTTGCTGTCCTGATACTCGTCGATCAGGATCTCGTCAAAATACCGGCGGTAACTCAGTGCGGCTCTTCTGGGTACATAGGTCCCGTCTTGAGACTTCTCTGTGAGGATCTCCAGCGCGAAGTGCTCCAGATCTATAAAATCAATGACATTTTTCTCTCTTTTGACCTGGCGGAAGCGGTCCAGAAAACGCTCTGTCAGATCGGACAGGGCGGCCGCTGCATCCTTCAGTTCCGCCATATTGGAAAGGATCTGCGAAGGGTCCGTCTCGCTGTAGCGCTTCTTGATGTCACCGAGCTTCTTCTTGACGGAATTGCGGAGTGATGCGGCGCGGTCCTTGAGATCCGGATCCACTTCCGGATTCTTCCTGGCGGTAACGGCGGGGAGTCTGCCGAAAGACATATTGAGGACCCGGCTGATCCGGCTTCGTATTTCACTGATCTCTTCCGCCGACAGGCTGCCTGCGGCATCGGTACCGGGGACAGCGCTCAGTATACAGAGACTGTCCATCTCTTCACGGACTGCGGGAAGGTAGGGCGAAGGTCCCGCAGGCATCATGCAAAGATCGTTTATGCGCGCATACCGGCGCTGCAGATCCAGGATCTGATCTGCGATCGAAAGGATCGCAAACTGCATCCAAGGTGCCTCATACAGTTCCTTTTCGCTCTTTATGTCATAATCTGCCGCCCGCTGGCGGATCCATTCCACCGGGTCCGGCCGGCTGACCGCCTGAGCATAGAGTGTCTGGATGATATTTTCCAGTTCCCTGTCCGAATCTCCGCGGCAGAAAAATGCCTCGCAGGTGAGCAGAGAGGGATCGCCGGTCTCATACCCTTCTTCCAGAAAATCCTCCAGCGTGTCTTTCCGCATAAGATCCGCTTCCGTCTGGTCCATCTGCCTGAATCCCGGATCGAGATCGATATCGCTGAAATTATTGCGCAGGACAAACGTAAAGAAGCTGTCGATCGTGGTGATCTGGGCGTTGTGAAGAAGTGTCTCCTGCTTCTGCAGATGGACGCTGCCCGGGTCTTCCTCCAGCTTTCTGGCGATGGCGGCCCCTATGCGCTCTCTCATCTGGGCGGCGGCAGCTTTGGTAAAAGTAACCACCAGCAGCCGGTCGATATTGAGGGGATGGTCCCCCTCGCTGATCATCCTTACGATCCGCTCCACGAGGACCGCGGTCTTTCCGCTTCCTGCAGCCGCCGATACCAGTATGTTGTGATTCCTGGCTTCGAGAACTTTGGTCTGCTGACCGGTAAATGTAAATGCCATTTTTTCACTTCCTTATAACAATAGAACCCCAGGGTCTGAAAACAGATATTGCCCGGTCAGCGGTCGCGATAACGGTATCCCTCAATGGAGGGATCAAAACCGCACACACTGCTGTAGGGACAGTAGTCACAGGCGGATCTGTCCTTGCTCCACACGGCAGGTTCCGCAGCCGCCTTCCCTTCCAGGATATCCTCTGCGAGTCTGCATACGGTCTCCCTGACTTCCTCCGTGAGCGATATGAATTCCTCCGAAGTATAGACGGAGGAACCCGGGCCGAATGTGCCGTCTCTCTTGACAAAGAGCGGGATCACATTGCTGCGGTATCCCGGCCCGGCGTCTCTGTCCAGGCGGCGGTAGGAATCAGGGTCCGCATTGACGCTGCCGCTCGGCTTGAGCTCGTTATGGATCTTCTCCCTGATCATCCTTTCCGGATCTTCATCTGCGAGAGCGCTCTGCACTTTCTCGGGATCCAGCACCGGATCCTTGATCTGATAGTAGAGCATGGCAGACGGTACGATCTTCTTGTCTGCGGATCCGGCGGCGATATTTCGGACCACTGCGTCCATATAGATGACCAGCTGGAGCTGTATGCCTCTCCGGATCAGGTCAGGATCGAGCGCAACAGCGCCCGACTTATAATCCAGTATCTTCACATAGACGGCGCCGTCCTGCTCTGCCAGATCCACCCGGTCGATCCTGCCGACCAGGCGCAGCCATCTGCCGCCGGAAAGAGGGATCGAGATCGCATCCGCATCCTTTCCCGGTCCAAAGCTGAACTCCGTCCCGGCGGGCGTAAAATCGCCTTTGAGCAGCTGATATTGGAGCGTTTCCGCGCTTCTGCCCAGAATGCGCTGCATCCTGTCCAGCTGATGACGGCTCCTCTTTGTGGAATACATGAGCAGATCATGATAGGACGCCGCCGTCTCCGCCAGCGATTCCGACATGATGCGTTCGCCCTGCTCCGGCGTGAAATCCGTCCAGGCCAGCCCGCTCCCTCTCAGTTTATGGTCAAAGCGTTCCAGGCTCTGGTGCAGGATCGATCCGGTATCCGCAGGTTCGATCACAAATTCCTTTCGCTTTGCCAGCCTCACTCCATACTGGAGGAACTGCCGCAGGGAACACTTCGCCGCCGTCTCCAGGCGGCTGACTCCGCCGGTCACACTGTTTCCGTACAGTCCGCGCGCAGCATCCGGCGAGATCCACACAGGATCATACTTCGTGAATGCGGCATCCTTGAGCCGTTCCAGGGACACAGCTGTCTCTCTGCTCCCCTCGCGCATCAGGTATCCGTAGGCGGTCATGAGCGCACGCTCCTTCGGGGGGTCAGCAAGGCGTCCTTGGGCATATTCCCGGAGGATACCGGAGATCCAAATGACGCTGTCCTTCTCCGCGGTCAGCTGGTCTTGGGCGGGCATCCGCTGCGGGTGCTCGATCTCTACCTTCGGAAACATCTTGCGGATCGTCTGGACCAGATAAGATGGATGAAGCGATCCTCCGTCCGGTGAGGTCCTGGCAAAGGAGAGGCAGAGCATGTCCGTCGGTTTCGTCATATTCAGATACAGGTACAGCTTCTGCAGATACATCTGCTGCCGGGGCGTGGGCGAAAGTTCCGTTCCGGAAGACTTCAGAAACTCTCTGTCCAGGTCGGAAAGCAGTCCGCCCCGGGACGTACCGCGGGGAATATTTCCGTCGTTCACGCCGGCAAAAAACAGTACGCTGCACTGGGACAGCCTCGTCCTCTCAATATCTCCCACCAGCACCCTGTCGGCCTGCTGCGGCAGCGTGCCGAGCCGGATCTGGGCAAAACCCGCCTCCAGGAGTTCCACGTACTCGGCTGCCGAGATCATCTCATCGCCAAGCAGCGCGTGGATCTGCTCCATCAGGGCTATGGTGCTCCTGTACATCTGGCTGAACTGCTTCTCCCTGACATAATCGCCCGCTTCCCGGAAGGACGCAGCCCACTCTTCCATTTTCTCTTCCATGTGAAGGCCGGTCATAAAGAGGTAGAGCGCTTTCGTCCGCTCTGCCGCTGTCCCGGGCCGGACGCGTTCCAGGTCGATCTTCCCGGCCACCGGCTCGATCTCCTTAAGAAAGCGGATCCTCAGCGGTTCCGTATCCGCATCGAAAGGCAGACACCACTTCGCTCTTCCGCGTATTCCGTGCGCAATACAGTAATTTTCAAGAATGTCCGCCTCTTCCCTCGTGATCCCGCTCATGCCGCTGCGAAGATAGCGGAACACCGCAGTATACGAATATCCATCGGGACGGATCTGCAGAACGCTCCTGATCGCCTCTGTCAAAGGATTGAGACCGGCCGTTCTTGTCTGGTCAATATATACCGGTATGTCGTAATCGGCCGCCATTTTTTCAAACAGAGGGCCGTATTGGACCAGATCGCCGCACACGACGGAAATGTTTCTGAACTGATACCCCTGTGTGAGGACCAGTTTGCGGATCTGTATACAGATCTGGCGGACTTCCTCCTCGGGCGTGCCGGTCTCGAAGATCCGGATCCTTCCCTCCGTATCCGGGTCATACGGCACTGCGGGATGGCGGAATATACTGCGCTCAAGATGGGCCAGAACAGGATTTTCCCCAAAGCGGAAGGGGACCCGGTCTTCCCGGCCGACCATTATATCGCTCTTGCGGCTAAGCCCTTCACGCGCGGCAATGGCGTCAATATCACAAACTGTCTTGCGCGTCAGGTAAAACAGAGCGTCCTCGCTGCCCGCAGAGCGCTGCGCGTGCACCTTTTCTGCAGACAGTCCTCCGTCATTTCCAAAAGAAAGTGCAATGACGACATCCCTTGCACACCGGATCAGCGCAGTGATCACTCTGTACTGGACAGGCGTGAATCCCGTAAATCCGTCCAGGATAAAGACACTCCTGCGGACCAGCTCCGAAGAGGGGATCGCCTCAGCCAGAAGATCCAGTTTCTCCTCGGAAGTGATGTATCGGTCTTTTTTCCCCTGCAGAAAGGCGGCGTACAGCGTCTTCAGATCATCCAGCCTCGCCTTCAGGGCGCCTTGACCGTGATCGCCCGCATATTGCTGCATGGAAGACAGTTCCTTCTCTCCGATCCCGTACTGCATGAATTCGGAAATGACGGACTTGATCTCATTGATCATGCCGGGATAGTGAATACTCTTGTTCAGGATCCGGAGATCCTGCTCGCATCTGCCGGCCGTCCTCCTGATCATGAGCGTCTTCCCCACTTCATCGAGCACCGCTCTCCCGCTGACCCCGGTCTCCTCGAAGATCCGGTAGGTGAGTCTGCCGAAACTGAGGACATCGATGTTCATGATGCCTTTGCTTTCGGATTCCTCCACGATCTCCTTCTGCGTCTGCATGGAGTACTGGTCGGGTACGATGATCACATAATTGTCATGCAGTCCCGTCTCGCTCCTGCGCGAAGGGTCCGCCTCTTCCAGTATCATGCTGTGCAGAAAGCGGCTCTTCCCGGCTCCGGAAGCGCCAAAGCAGAATCTGTATCCCATAATGATCTCCTTTCATTGCCATTCCTGCAATCGGGGCTTTCATTTCATTCATCTTACACCTTCGGGTGTACAAAAAAAAGCACTGCCTCTTCAGGCAGTGCTCGATATTCGCGGTCACACTCTGTGATCAGTGTTTTTCTTTTTCCTGGCTCTCCAGGATCGTCTCGCCGGAGATGATCTCGAAGTTTACGCCGGTGCGGTTGGGCTCATTCTCGATAAAATTGTAATCCTTGCCGGGAAGGATCGCGTTGAGGATGATACCTACGAGGGAGCCGGTAGCAAGGCCGGAAAGGCTCAGCGTCATGCTTCCGACCGGAATGTTGATCGCACCCGCGTTGGAGTAGCTGATGCCGATGGAAAGGACCATGATCAGCGCGGCGATCAGAACATTTCTGCTCTTGGAGAAATCGGTGCCTGTCTCCACAAGGTTTCTGACACCCACCGCAGAGATCATTCCGTAGAGGACCAGCGAGATACCGCCGATGGTCGCAGAAGGCATGACCTCAATGATGGCCGCAAATTTGGGGCAGAAGGAGAGCAGGATCGCAAATCCGGCCGCAATGCGGATCACGCGGGGATCATACACCTTGGTCAGCGTGAGCACACCGGTGTTCTCGCCGTATGTTGTATTGGCCGGAGCGCCGAACAAAGAAGCGATGGCTGTGGCAAGACCGTCGCCGGTCAGTGTGCGGTGCAGTCCGGGATCCTGAATGTAGTTGATCCCGCAGGTGGAGCTGATGGCGGAGATATCACCGATATGCTCCATCATCGTGGCCAGTGCAATCGGGACGATCGTGACGATACTGGTGATCAAAAGCCCCGCATTGAGACTGCCGCCGGTAAAAATGGAGAAGACCGTCTTCTCATAGTGGATCGGTATGCCGATCCAGGGGGCACTCGCGACGCTGGAGAAATCGATCTTGCCGGCTGCGGCAGCGCAGATATAGGAGCCGAGCACGCCCAGTAGAATGGGAATGATCTTGATCATACCCTTGCCCCAGATATTACAGATCACGACGATCACGATCGCGACCAGGGCGACCCACCAGCAGCTCTCGACGTTGTTCAGCGCGGAAGGCGCCAGGTTCAGACCGATGGAAATGATGATCGGACCCGTCACGACAGGCGGGAAGTATTTCATTACTCTGTTGGTCCCGTAGGCTTTAAAGAGCGCGGCAAGGATCAGATATACAAGACCTGCGCACGCAACGCCGAAGCAGGCGTAGGGAAGGAGCTCACTGGAAGAGCCGTCCGCATTGAGCGGGGCGATCGCCGCATAACCGCCGAGAAAGGCAAAGGACGATCCCAGAAAGGCAGGGACCTTCTTCTTGGAGATCACGTGGAACAAAAGTGTTCCCAGTCCTGCAAATAAAAGGGTGGTCGATACGTCCAGACCTGTGATCAGCGGTACGACGACCGTTGCTCCGAACATGGCAAACATGTGCTGAAGGCCCAGAACGATCATTTTCGCTGTGCCAAGCTCACGCGCGTCGTAGATCGGACGCTCGCCAACCTTGAAATCATTATTACTCATTTACTATTTCCTCCTCCGTTGATGATATTACAGGAAAACTATACGGGCCGTCTTCCGAAATGAACCTGACTTAAAAAACACGTCAGGGAACACTATTCCCTGACGTGTTGTATGATCTTATTCAAGCTGGAGTATTTCGAATATTTCCGACGCATGATAGTCCTTCCCTCAAATCTGTAGATGATTCTATACAAGAACTTCTGATAAGTCAAGAAGCGTCGTAAAAAGTCGGCGATATTTCTTATCTCCTGCTGCTCAGAGCGTCTCATTCGGCAGAATCGGGGAATTCCTCCTCATAGACGGCCTCCTTGTCGTGGTCATCCTCGTGGATCGCCTCACCGGATTCCTGGCCCTCATAGATCGCTTCGCCCTTCTGCTCTTTCTCTTCCTCATTGAGCGCTGTGGTCACGGCCTCTTCAACTACTTCTTTGTTGATGCCGTCATCCTCTTCTTTCAGGATATCCTTGACCTTGCTGGCGGAGTCGACGACCGCTTCCTTCACTTTCCCGGCGGTCTCACCGACTACGTCGAGAACTTCCTCGCCCTTAGGGCCGATGGCTTCTCTCACCTTGGCCATAGCGTCGGCACTGCCTTCCTTGATCGTCGTGTAGGTCCTGCTTGCCGCAGATTTCAGTCTCTCAGCGGTATCATCTTCTTCACTTTTCTGATCGTCCGCCTCGTCGTCCTCGAACTCATCGATGTCTTCGCGGCTCTTCTCATCCAGATAATTATAAACGGTTGCCGCAGCGGCACCTGCAACTGCCAGACCAAAAAGGAACTTTCCTAATTTGAACATAATGACCTCCTTATCATACAATCAGTTTTTCCGGAACACCCCCATCATTTGCGTTCCACTCTGTTTCATACTACCCCATTTGCCGTCAAATTGAAAGACTCAAATGAACCCGTTCCGCTTACTTTTTCGGAGTGTTCTTGTCCCCTTTTATCAGCGATGATATGATAAATATGTAGTATCCGCAGTGCAGACGGAGGTGACAAAGATGAACGAAAAATTCTGGGATCTCAAGAAGAGCAAGCAGGATAATATGATCAACGCTTCGCTGAAGGTCTTTGCGCTCAACGGCTTTGACCACGCCAGCACGGACGAGATCGTGGCAGAAGCGGGCGTCAGCAAAGGGCTCCTTTTCCATTACTTCTATAACAAAGTCGGCCTCTATGAATTCCTCGCCGGCTACAGCACCCGCTTTGCGCTGGTAGAACTCAATTCGGAGCTCAGACGTAATGAGACGCTGCCCTATTTTGACCTCATGGAAGTCCTCGCCCAGTCGGAATCGGCCACCGTCAGCATATATCCCTATCTCTATCTCTTTCTGGACCGCGTAAGGGAAGAGGCTTCTGATGGTCCCTCTGAACAGACCGGCCAATACCTCAAACTGTATTCGGACAAAGTGGATTCCCTCGTAGACAATTCGATCCTGCCCGGCAGCATGACGCCGGACGACGCCGCCCGTCTGCGGCATTACCTGGACCTCATCCGCACTGATGCGATGGCATCGCTTCTTCGGGCAGGCACATTCAGCCCGGAAAAGTATCTGGTCAGCATACAGGATTCCATTCGCTATTTCCGCGGAATCTGCAGCTGACCAGCTTATCCATGTCCTTCAGACAGTCATTATTTTACCCATGTCGAAGCGCTTTTTCACTTCTTTATACAGGGAGTTTAAAAGAACTCTTGAGTCCCACGATCCGGTTGAAGACAGGTGCGCCTTCCCTGGAGTCATGGCAGTCCACACAGAAGTATCCGTTTCTGACAAACTGGAAGCGGTCGAAAGGCTTCGCGTCCTTCAGTGCCGGTTCTGCGTAAGCGCTGCACTCCGTAAGGGAGTTTGGATTGAGGTTCAGTGAACCGTCCTCGTTGTAAACGCCCTTCTCCTCGTCCACGATATTTTCATAGAGCCTGACCTTTACGGGAACGGCTTCCTTCGCACTCACCCAGTGGATCGTGCCCTTGACCTTGCGGCCGGTGAATCCGCTTCCGCTCTTGGTCTCGGGATCATAGGTCGCGTGAACAGCCGTCACATTTCCGTTTTCATCCGTATCATACCCCACGCATTTGACAAAATAGGCATACATCAGACGCACTTCATTGCCGGGATACAGTCTCTTGTACTTGGGCACCGGCGCTGTCAAAAAGTCATCTCTCTCGATCCACAGCTCCCTGCCGAAGGGGATCTGCCGCTTGCCGAGGTCGGGGTTCTCGAGGTTGTTATCCGCGTCGAGCATCTCGATCTGATCCTCAGGATAGTTGTCGATGATCAGTTTGACCGGATCGAGCACCGTCAGCATCCTGCTGCAGCTGGGCTTGAGATCCTCGCGGA
Source organism: uncultured Lachnospiraceae bacterium (assembly GCA_902767235.1). GTDB lineage: Bacteria > Bacillota > Clostridia > Lachnospirales > Lachnospiraceae > CAG-791. Next base: position 12,356 of record CACXGR010000162.1, read on the forward strand.
TGCAGTACTCCAGCATCGCGTAGTCTGAGGAGGACTGTGCCTTGGAGATGCCGCTGAGCTCAACAAAGCGCTTGATCGAAGCCGGTGTAAATCCTCTTCTGCGAAGTCCCGATATGCTGACCAGCCTGGGATCATCCCAGCCGTCGACGATGCCTTCTTCCACGAGCTTTTTAATATATCTCTTGCCGGTGACCACGTTGGTCAGATACATCTTGGCAAACTCGATCTGTCTGGGCGGACGGACAAATTCCGCCTCCCTGACGACCCAGTCATAGAGCGGGCGGTGATCCTCGAATTCGAGCGTGCAGAGGGAATGGGTGATCCCCTCGATGGCGTCCTCAATGGGATGCGCATAGTCGTACATCGGATAGATGCACCACTTGTCACCGGTGTTGTGATGGTGCATATGCGCCACGCGGTAGAGGATGGGATCCCTCATATTCATGTTGGAGCTGGCCATGTCGATCTTTGCGCGAAGGGTCTTTTCGCCGTCCGCAAATTCACCGTTTTTCATTCTGGTGAACAGATCCAGGTTCTCTTCTATGCTGCGGTCCCTGTTCGGGTCATTGATACCGGGTTCCTCCAGGGTCCCCCTGTACTCTCTCATCTGCTCCGCAGTGAGATCGGAGACATAGGCCTTTCCTTTTTTGATCAATTTGACCGCGATCTCATACATTTGGCCGAAGTAGTTGGAGGCAAAAAAGAGACGATCCTCATAATCCGCTCCGAGCCATGCCACGTCTTCCTTGATGGACTCGACAAATTCGCTCTTTTCCTTGGTGGGGTTGGTGTCGTCGAAGCGCAGATTGAACTTGCCGCCGTACTCCTGTGCCATGCCGTAGTTGAGGAGTATGCTCTTGGCGTGGCCGATATGGAGATAACCGTTGGGTTCGGGAGGAAAACGCGTATGAACGGTATCGTATACGCCCTCTGCCAGATCCCTGTCGATTTCCTTTTCAATGAAATGACGGCTCACTTTATCCTCTGCGGGAGCCTGTGCGCCCTCTTTGTTCAGTTCTTCTTTACCCATAACTGCTCCTAATCCGTTTTGTAAGATTTATCAGACTGCTGACCTCGATATTATAGCACAAAAAAAGCTCATGTAAATTTCTGCGCTGCAGATTCGTTCACCCGCAGCGCAGAAAGTATGATCCGTATGAACAGGATCCTCTCGGACCCGTGACTCTTCGATCAGGCGTCTTCCATGGAATAGTTGGGCGCCTCTTTGGTGATCTGGATATCGTGGGGATGGCTCTCCTTGAGGGAAGCGGCCGTGATCTTGACAAACTGGCCCTTGTCCTGCAGCTCCTTGATGGTGTGGGACCCTGTCAGGCCCATTCCGCTGCGGATACCGCCGCACATCTGGAAGATTACATCCTCGACCTCGCCCTTGTAAGCGACACGGCCTTCCACGCCTTCAGGCACAAGCTTGCGCGCATTCTCCTGGAAGTATCTGTCCTTACTGCCGTTTTCCATGGCGGCGATAGAGCCCATTCCTCTGTATACTTTGTATTTGCGGCCCTGGAAGAGCTCGGTCGCACCGGGGCTCTCCTCGCAGCCGGCCAGCATGGATCCCATCATGCACACATTGGCCCCTGCAGCCAGTGCCTTGGTCATATCGCCGGAGAACTTGATGCCGCCGTCGGCGATCACGGGGATATCGTACTCCCTGGCGACGGAGGCTGCGTTCATGACGGCTGTG
>CACXGR010000163.1 GCA_902767235.1 uncultured Lachnospiraceae bacterium
GAAGACGAGGAGGAGACCGCTGAGTATGACGTCGGATATTTCTTTGAGGAGGGTCCCTCCTCCGGGGACTATGTGATCGAAGCGCCGACGGAGCAGCTCAGGCGCCAGCTCTACGCTGCCTACCCGCCGGATGATGTGATGAACAGGTCCTCGATCATGACCTGCTTCGACGACGCGCAGAATGAGGCGATCAACAGGATGTGGATCAATGTGCGCTGCTACAACATCAAAAAAGTGCCGGTATGGGCATGGCTCATCACGGCGATCGTCCTCGCGGGCCTTGTCTGGCTGATCCTGGAGCGGCTCGGTATTCTGAAAAAACTGAGAAAGAACTGATAGAAGAACAGCTAGAAGAACAGCTAGAAGAACAGCCGGAAGAAATGATTGACTTTCTTCATGAAGTGATTTACCTTTTTACATGACGCATTTGTCTGCCCAAAAGTAAAATTTTGTAAAAATATGTCTTCTTTTGTGGGAATGGCAGGGTATTTTGTATTATAATGAATAAAGGCAATCGTGTAGAAAGTCTGATATCGACGCAAACAGCGGCTGAACGCAGCAGTCGGTTTTTCTTAAAGACAGAATAACGGGAAGCGTATTGAGGAGGAGCATATTATGACGATCGATAAGAAAGCAGAAGGCAAGCGGCTGGAGCTCAAGGTTTCCGGCAGGCTCGATACCATGACGGCACCGGAACTGGAGAACGTCATCAAGAACAGCCTGGACGGCGTTGAGGAACTGGTCCTGGATTTTGAAAAACTGGAATATATCTCCTCTGCCGGTCTTCGAGTTGTGCTCGGAGCCAGAAAGGCAATGGGCGAAAGCGGCTCATTTGCCGTCAAGAATCTCTGCAGCGATGTCAGAGAGATCTTTGACATCACCGGCTTTTCGGATATCATCACGATCGAGTGATCTCCGCAAGAGGGCAGCGGGCGTCCGGCTTATGGCGGAGCTCGCCATGGTCATAAAGGAAATGAAACAGGGACTGCCGCATCAGGCGAAAGGATTTTGTGATCCTGCGCGGGTGTGGGCAGTCCCTTTTGATCGTGATCAAGGTTTCCCGGATCTGACGGTATGATATGGCCCGGGCTTTCGGGCAGTCTTCAGCGCTTCGCACCGCCGCCGGGCGTATAGATCAGCGCCAGCATCGTGGTGTCGTCAAACTGAGGGGAATTCTGGACAAAGCCGCCGATGGAATCCGTAACATTTCGGATCAGCGCTTCGGGACCGGCATCCGGCTCACTGTTCAGCGCTTTCAGTATGCGGTCTGTGCTGAATTGCTCGTTCGCGGCGTTCGTGGCCTCGGGGGCCCCGTCCGTGTAGACAAAGATGCGGTCGCCCTCCGACAATGTGATCGTGTAGTCGGTGTATCGGATGCCGGGCATCGCCGCCATGACGAGCCCGTGCTTGTCTTTGTAGAGCTCAAATGGGTGTCCGGACCTGCTCAGTGCCGGATACTCATGGCCGGCGTTGCAGGCGGTGAGCACGCCGGTGGAGATCTCCAGGACGCCGGCCCATACCGTCACGAACATACCGCTCGTATTGCCCGCACAGATCTGATCATTGAGACGGGTAAACACGGAGGCCGGGGACGCGCCGGAGCTCATGGCGGTTTTCAGGAGTGATTTGGTGATGGCCATAAAGAGCGCCGCCGGGACGCCCTTGCCGGATACGTCCGCGATGAGCATAGCCAGATGGTCGTCGTCGATCATGAAAAAGTCATAGAAATCGCCGCCCACTTCTCTTGCGGGATCCATGGAAGCGTAGAGGTCAAATTCCCTGCGGCAGGGGAAAGGCGGAAATGTCTGCGGCAGCATGTCGTTCTGGATCTGCGCCGCTATGTTGAGCTCTGTGCGGGCTCTCTCTTTTTCGCCGGTGACTTTGATCAGGTGATCCAGATATTCTACGATCTTTTTCTCCATGGAGCGGATCTCATTGTAGAGATCCTCGATCTCATCCCGGCTGTGTACGTCGACGGCGATGATATCGCCGCTGTCATAGTGCCCGCGCTTATTGGTAAAGGCCCTGGTCTGTACGGCAAGCCTTTCCAGAGGATTGGTGACGGTGTGCCGGATAAAGAATACGCCGGCTGCAGCCGCCATGGAAGCCATGATGAGCGCGTTGACGATGCAGAGCATGGCAAAACGCTGATGTTCGGCGCGCATCTTTTCCACACTCACATCTACGCCCACCAGGGCGACCGGAGTCCCTTCATTGTCATAGACGGGTTCAAAGCTGGTGACGAGCGTACCCAGCGATGTCTCGGATATGGTGGCAGGAATCGATTCATTTTGACCGCTGTACTGCACGTAGGGGCCGTCCAGTTTATCGGTCAGTCCGTAAGAGAGGTAGCCGTCATCGGGATCGACGAGTCTGCAGAAGGTGCCGTTTCCGATGTGCTGGAGATAAATGTATTCGACGTCCATGTACTGCGTGTACTGCCTGAGGATCTCATTTATGTTGTCATAGGTCAGAAGAAGATGGCGGCTCTTGAGATACTCGACGATCGGAGCGGGGTCCTGATCCTGCCTGGCTTTCTTGAGGATCTCCCGGTATTCGGGCGTCTGCGCGGCGTCCAGAAGAAGGCGGACCTTCGCTCCGTTGAGACTGTTGCTGACAGTGTGGGCAATGTTGCGGGAGAGGTCCTCATAAAATTTATCCGTCGTCTGCTTATGTTCACGGTATCCGGCCAGTATGGACATAGCCGCGCTGCCGAATGTCAGTATGATGATAAGGACTGAGATCTTTACGCTCAGTGAGATTCGTCTTTCTGTTTTCAAAACACGGTACTCCGTTGAACTGTGTGGAAAGTATCTGCCGGGGCGGGCGCCCTGCAGACGGTCATTACATTTCATATTTTAGCACAAAGCAGTGCAAAAGGGGATGAATGGCTGCGCACGGGGAGGCGCGGCAGAGAATCTGTATTTGCGGTCAGCGGATTCTACAGTATAATAGGATTCATAGACTTTAAATAAGATGTGCTTCGTGCGCCCTATAGGGAGGAAAATATGGAGACCAAGGACATTTTCAGAAAAAAAGCGGTAGACAGAGTGAACTCTCCCGAGCAGCTCAACGACTATATCCGCGTCACAAGCCCCTCGATCTGGATGGTGCTCGCAGGCGTGATCTGCATACTGGCGGGCGCGATCGTCTGGGGGATCTTCGGGAACTTATATACCACTGTGGACGGGGCCGGCATTGTCTATGACCGCAATCTGACCGTCTATATCAGAACAGCGGACCGTCCCAATGTGGAAGAGGGCATGACCATCAACTGCAACGGTACGACGACAACGGTCCGTTCGGTCGGCGAGCAGCCGGTCAGGGTCACGCAGGATATGGGTGAATTCGTCCTGCAGACCGCAGGACTCCAGGACGGCGAATGGGCGTATCCCGTCGAGGCGGACACAGAACTGCCGGACGGCTCCTATGCGGCCAGCATCGTGACAGAGGTTATACATCCCATCAGCTTTATAGTGCATTGAGGACGATACGGCAGAGGCTTTCATAATGAGTACAAACGAAACGAAGATCAACAAAAAGATCAACAAACCGGTCAAAAAGGGCGTTGCCAAAGTGCCGGTCATCATGCAGATGGAGGCGCTGGAGTGCGGGGCAGCCTGCCTGACCATGATCCTGGCCTATTACAGCAAGTGGATCCCGCTGGAAAAGGTGAGGGTGGACTGCGGCGTCTCCAGAGACGGCTCCAACGCCGTAAACGTCCTCAAGGCAGCCAGGCACTACGGGCTGAATGCGGACGGCTATAAGGTGGAGCCCCAGACCCTGATGGAAAAGGCGGAGTTCCCCTGCATCATCCATTGGAATTTCAACCACTTTGTCGTGCTGGACGGCTTTAAGAGGGACAAGGCGGTCCTCAACGACCCGGCCAGAGGTGTGGTGGAGGTGCCCATGAAGGAGTTTGACGAGTCCTTCACGGGGATCTGCCTCATGTTCTCCCCCGGTGAGGATTTCGAGCCGTCGGGAAAACCCAAGAGCGTTCTGTCTTTTGCCGCCAAGAGGCTGAAGGGAGCCGGATCGGCGATCGCTTTCTGTATCGTCACGACGATCATCTCCACGCTGTTCGAGGTGATCCAGCCCGGATTCTACGAGGTCTTCATGGACAGGCTCCTGACAGGGAAGAACCCGGACTGGAGCATGCCCTTCCTGGTGCTCCTGTCCGTATTTACGGGGCTTCAGATCATCGTGGCCTGGATCAATGTGGTGTACTCCCTCAGGATCAACGGGAAACTGGCCATCGTCGGCAGCTCCTCCTTCATGTGGAAGATCCTGAGGCTCCCCATGGAGTTTTTCTCCCAGAGAATGGCGGGCGATATTCAGTCCAGACAGAACTCCAACGCGGAAGTGGCCGCCAATCTGGTCAATACATTTGCGCCGCTGGC
>CACXGR010000164.1 GCA_902767235.1 uncultured Lachnospiraceae bacterium
GGGCAGCGATTTTACGGACCTCTGCCGCGGCCCTCACGTCAGCAACTCCCAGGAGCTGATGAACGCCGCCTTCCAGATCCGCGCCGTATCCGGCTCCTACTGGCGGGGAGACGAACACAGGGAACAGCTGCAGAGGGTTTACGTCTATGCCTTCCAGGATCAGAAGGCGCTGAAGGAGCATCTGGCCCTGGTGAAGGAGGCCATGGAGCGGGACCACAAAAAGCTGGGAACGCAGCTGGATCTGTTCATGTTTGAGGAGACCGCTCCGGGTATGCCCTACTGGCTGCCCCGCGGCTGGAAGATGTATCAGACCCTGCTGGCCTACTCCCGCGGCATCCAGGAGAAGCACGGCTACACGGAGATCTCCGCGCCCCTCATCAACAAGAAGAAGCTGTGGCTCATCAGCGGCCACTGGGCCCACTACGTGAACAACATGTTCATGGTGCCCGGCATCAGCGGCTGGCTGTCCGCCGACGCCGAGATCCCCGGCGTGCTGGACAACCTGCAGGAGGGCGTGGCCGAGACCGAGACCGTGAAGCTCCCCAAGGGCAGCGCCGTGTTCAACCGCGAGCTGGACGACACCATGGGCGCCAAGCCCATGAACTGCCCCAACGCCATGATGACCTACAAGCGCCGGGTGCACTCCTACAAGGAACTGCCCATACGCTACAGCGAATATGACGTTCTGCACCGCAAGGAAAAATCCGGCCAGATGAACGGCCTGTTCCGCGTACAGGAATTCCGGCAGGACGACGACCATACCTTCGTCATGGAAAGCCAGATCGAAGAGGAAATCGCCGATATCATCTCCATCGCCGACGAGATCTATTCCACTTTCGGCGTTACTTACCGCGCCGAGCTGTCCACGCGTCCCGAAGATTTCATGGGCGATATTGAAGTGTGGAACCGCGCAGAGGCGGCTCTGAAGAAGATCCTTGACGACAAATACGGTGAAGGCGGCTATGAGGTCAATGAGGGTGATGGCGCCTTCTACGGCCCCAAGATCGACCTGCAGATCAAGGACGCCCTCGGCAGAGAGTGGCAGTGCGGCACGATCCAGCTCGATTTCCAGCTGCCCAGAAACTTCGACCTCAAGTACATCGCACAGGACGGCTCCGAGAAGGTACCGGTCGTCATCCACCGCGCGATCTTCGGTTCCCTCGAGAGATTCATCGGTATCATCATCGAGAACTTCAAGGGCGCTTTCCCCTTCTGGATGTCTCCCTATCAGGTGGCGGTCGTTCCGATCCGTCCCGAGCACAACGAGTATGCGAAGAAAGTCGTGCAGAGGCTCAAAGCGCTCCGCATCCGTGTTGAGGCGGATTACTCCGACAACAACATGAAGCAGAAGATCAAAAAGTTCAAGAATTACAAGGATCCCTACATTCTGGTCCTGGGCGACAAGGAAGCAGAAAACGGCACGGTGTCCATCAATATGAGGGGCTCCAACAAGCAGATCAACGATATTCCGCTTAACAAGTTCATTGACATGTGCATGAAGATGAATATGGAGCATTCGATCGAATTGCTCGATTCTGCTCAATAACCGGATGGAGACCCGGGATGAGCGCAGTCAATATTTTGGCGATCCAGAAAAGGACATATGCCGACCCGGAGCAAAATATAGAAGCAGTGCGGCGGATGGCTGAACTGCCGGGCGGGACAGAGCCGGATTTCATCGTGCTGCCGGAGATTTTCACCTGCCCTTACGACAACCGCTGTTTCCCCGTGTTTGCGGAAGAGGAGGGGGGCGAGTCCTTCCGCTTTCTCTCTGCGCTGGCGCGGGAGAAGGGCGCTTATGTGGTCGGCGGGTCCATGCCGGAGCGGGACGGAGACAGGATTTATAATACTTCTTATGTTTTTGACCGGAGAGGGGCGCTGATCGGCAAGCACCGGAAGGTCCATCTGTTCAACATTGATGTGGAGGGCGGGCAGTATTTCAGGGAGTCTGACGTGCTGTCGGCCGGAGAGAAGATCACGGTCTTTGACACGGAATTCGGGAAGATGGGGGTGTGCATCTGCTTTGATATACGGTTTCCGGACCTGTTCATTCAGATGCGAAGGGCCGGAGCCGGGATGGTCTTTGTGCCGGCCGCCTTTAACATGACCACCGGGCCGGCTCACTGGGAGACGCTCTTTAAGAGTCGCGCCCTTGACCAGCAGATCTTTGTGCTGGGCTGTTCGCCTGCCAGAGACGAGACGGCCTCCTATGTGGCCTACGGGCACAGTATTTTGACCGATCCCTGGGGCAGCGTCCTGTGCGAGCTGGGGCCGGAGGAAGGCGTCCTCTCGGCGCAGGCCGACCTCGACCGGGTGGACAGCGTGAGGCGGCAGATTCCGTTATTGGACCTTTAAGGTCGTGTGTTTACACCTGTCAAGGTTCTGCTTTTCGGGTCTATACAAAAGCCCTGCAGTTTCATGATCGAAACTGCAGGGCATTCTTGTTATCTATTCAGTTTTTCCAAACCGGAAGCTCAGCACTTCTCGGTGTATCTCTTGGCGATGTATCCGTAGCAGGTGCCGCCTCTGGGATCGTAGATCAGAAGTCTGTACCACTCGCCGTCTGTGGTGATGCCGTCGACTTTGAGCTTGTGGCCTCTCTCATAGACCTTCGCGATCTTGCCGTTGGGGCTGTATCTGCAGTTGAGACTGGAAGCGGTAACTCTGACCCAGATCGGAGTAATGGGTCTTACCTTATAACCGGAACCGGCTTCGCCGCCGCTGACCACGTCGAGTTCTTCTTCGTTCAGTTTGTTTTCCATCATATCGCTCATTATGATTACCTCTCTTTTAAACA
>CACXGR010000165.1 GCA_902767235.1 uncultured Lachnospiraceae bacterium
GCGTAAGACTTATCATACGCTTAATGCGACAGCCCCTTCGGTTGTCCGTTTCTATTCAACTAGCTGTTCATTCTCAGTCTTCAATGATCCTTGTCGCCCACACGGCCTCTCTGTCGCTCAGCTCCTTCGTGATGATGCCGTAGTTTGTGCTGTATGCCTCGACGGTCTTGCCGTCTCCCGCATACATGGCGACGTGATATACATAACCGTTTCTCGCAAAGAAGATCAGGTCTCCCGGCGCCGCGTCGCTGACCGGGATCTGGGTCCCGTAGGTGGACTGCGCAGCCGCCACGCGGGGAAGATGATACCCGAACAGGGAGTACAGCGTCTGGACAAAACCGGAGCAGTCCGCTCCGTTCGTCAGGCTGGTCCCGCCCCAGACATAAGGATTTCCGACACAGGAGAGTGCCTTCTCAAGGATCTTCTCCCGGACCTCGTTGTACTTGGCTCCCTCTTTGACAGAGGTCAAAGTATAGTACGTCGCTCTGTTGTCGGAAGGTGCGATCTCCTCCTTCGCCGTGGACAGATTCTGCTCGCCGGCTTCGTCGACCTTTTTCGAGGCGGCGGCGCTCCGGTCGAGCTTGGACGCCTTCACAAATCCGCGGACGTCACCGGACTCCACAAAGAGCCATCCGTCGCCGGTATCCTCGATCACATAAGCAAGGCTGTCCTGATCGAGCAGGCCCGCTTCCCGCGCATCTTCGTCGCGCTCTTCCATGATGCCGGTCTCTTCCCTGGCCAGGGCCGCCTGCTTGTCGATCACGGTATCCTGCGTGGTGATCCGTCTGAAAGAATACGCATCATTCTCATAGTAAGGGACCGTTTCCTGTGCGTAGAAGAAATACGCGTCCTTGGAAATCCCTTCAGGAAGCAATGTGGAGATTCTCTCCGCCTGCTTTTCCATGATCTCCAGGATCTGATCCGCGTCATCGCCCCGGATCAGCTGATCTCCCTTTACAAAACCGCGAACCGCCCCGGATTCCACATAGTACCAGTCGTTGTCCTCGTCTTCCAGTTCAAATAGCACGCCGTTTTTGGCAATGGTCCCGACGACCTCTGCGTCCTCGCTGCATGCTTCATAAATCTGTATCTCAGATGTGCTGAAGTCGTAAACCTTGTCTACGGTGAAGAATCGGAAGTCTTTGCGGATCGCGGGAAGGTCATAGACGATATGCTGTCTTGACAGCAGCTCTTCATTTGTCCCGTTGTAGTTCTCCGCTTCCTTGGCTCCCTCGGGATCCTCTGCCAGATCTTTCTTCTGCGGTTCTACTTCCTTGGCGATCTCCGCGGTCGCCCCCGCAGTGCCGTCAATCCCGGGCTCTGCGGTCGTGCCGTCCGTCGGGCTCTCCTGCTCTGTGCTGCCGGACCCGCTTCCGTCCGAACCGGTCTCTCCCTCGCCTGCATATTCCGCAGTGTCACCTGAAGAAGCGTTTTCCTCTCCGTCGTCACTGCTGTCTGCGGAGCCGCCGTTTTCATCCTCTGAACCTGTCTCTTCGCCGGACGGACCGCCGTCATCTCCGGATTCTCCGGAATTACCGCTGTCGGATGAGCCGCCGTCGGATGAGCCGCCGTCATCTCCCGACTCCCCGGAATCGCCGCTGTCGGACGAGCCGCTGTCGGATGAGCCGCCGTCGTCCCCGGACTCTCCGGAATCGCCGCTGTCGGACGAGCCGCCGTCATCTCCGGATTCTCCGGCGCTGCCGGTACCAGGCTCTTCCGACGGCGCGCTCTCCGATCCGGAACCATCCGACGAGCCGCCATCTTCCGATCCCGGGGCCGGTTCTGCCTGCGCAGCCGTCTCTCCGGCTGATGCAGTCGCAGCCGGCACGGCTGTGCCAGCCATCACCATGGCTGACAGCATGCATATACCTATTTTTCTCAATAATTCTCTTACTTTCACGATGCCTCCAAGGATGTCTGACCCAATGCAAAAATGGGTGTTCTATGTCAATCAATCGAGTGAATTCATTTCTATGCCTATTTTGTCATATTACCGTCACAATTATAGCATTTGCTGTAATCTTTTACAAGATTGTCCTGAAACGGCTGCGTTTTCAGCTTTCTCCCGCAACTTTCAGAAAACGCAGCACTGCTGTGTAGCGGTCTTCCGTTTCTTCGACATAGAACTCTCCGTCCATCTCCTTCATCAGCCTTTTCACGATCCTGGAGCCGAAACCGGTGCTCTCCGGCTTCTCCCCTTCGAAGATCCGGATCTCGTTCCCGATCCTGAGCTCGAGGTGCGTCTCTTTATCTCTGCACCATATGTAGACGTCACTGTCTTTTTCCGCATACTTTCTGATATTGCTGTAAAGATTTCCGAAGATCCGTCCCACCGCATCCCCCTGGATCCGGATGATGCTCTTACCGTAGTTGATATCCGACCGCACGTTAAAGCCCTGGCTCTCCAGACTGAGCACCAGATCACTCAAAAAACCGTTGAGGATCACATAGGCCTGAACTTCCTGCTTCTCCTCGAGGAAGTAATCCGTCATCGTCGTGTAGCTGAAATTCTCATCCAGAAGGTCCTTGAGCCGGATGGATCTCTCTCTGGCCTTGCGAAGGTACTCTTCCGCCTGCGGCTCCCGGCCCTCCACTTCGCCCAATGCAAAATCCAGATACATGATCAGAGACGTCAGCGGCGTCCGCAGGTCATGCGCGATCTCCGCCGATATCATACGGTTGTTCTTCTCCAGCTGCTCGATCTTCTTCAGCTGGTTCTGCATGCTCTTGCGAAACTCGTTGACGCTCTCCGCCAGCATCGCGATCTCATCGTTTCCTCTGACTGTGATCTCTTTGCTGAGATCTCCGCCTTCCAGAACATGGATCTCCTCATTCAAAATATTGATATATTTTACTTCGCGGTCGATCCCCCATATGATCAGGCCGACAAAGAGAAGGAGTGCGATCACGATATTCACGACCAGAAGGGTCTCATATTTTTGCTGTCCGTCGTAGATGATGACGTCCGCCGTTGTGTCCGCAAAAGTGATGGATATCGCTTTTTTCCGGTCCCCCTCGGTTTCTTTCACCGGTTCTTCCAGTGCCTTTACATCTCCCAAGGACATGAACACCAGCTTTCCGTCCACGAATACTTCTATATCCACTCCCCTGTTTGCGCTGCACCATTTATAAAGAGCGTCATCGTCATCCGAGCTGACTTTGTTTTCCTCAATGAAGTGCTTCAGCTCCGCGACGATCTTTTGATCCGCCTGTCCTTTCCGGACATGGTCATCCAGCATGTGATTGCCTGCCGTGAATGAAACAATAAAAAAGCTCAGCGCCGCTGCCAGCGCGAGCAGCGACAGAACACCGAGCTTTTTCATGATCGTCGAACTATTCCCCAACAAAACGATATCCTCTCCCCCATTCCGTTCGTATTAAGGACGGCTTCCTCGGATCATCCTCGACCGCTATGCGGAGCCGCCTGATATGGACCATGACTGTATTGTTGGCATCATAAAAATACGGTTTCTCCCACACGCTCTCGTATATGTTCTGAATGGAGAATATTCTCTTCCGATGCTGCATGAGGAGTTTCAGGATCCGATACTCGATATCCGTCATGCTGATCATTTTCCCATTCTTTGTGACCTCGTTGAATTCCTTGTTGACGCGCAGGCCGCCTGCCTCCAGATAGCTCCCGGATACTTCGGCCTGGGATCTGCCGCGGTACTCTTCGTACCTTCTCATCAGCGCCTTGATCCGCGCCAGCAGCTCTTCCTGGAAAAAGGGCTTGACCATATAGTCGTCTCCTCCCGCGGCCAGTCCTTCCGTCTTGTCATGCAGACCGGTCTTGGCCGTCAGGAACAACACCGGTACAAGCGAGGTCTCCCTGATCCTGCGGCACAATTCAAACCCATCCATATCCGGAAGCATGACATCCAAAATGATCATGTCCGGCTTTTGTGCTGTCTTCTCCAGCGCCTCCGCCCCGGTCTTCGCCGCCAGTGCTCTGTATCCCTCTCTCCCGAGCAGGATGGTTATGGCCTCCCTGATATCCTGATCATCTTCAACAATTAAAACAGTGCCTCTTTTGACATTCATATCTGCCTCTGCAAATTTGATCCTGAATCTCTGTCTGTCCGGCCGTTCCCGGCTCTGTGTCCTTTACAATTATAGCCCATCGCGGTATCGAATTCCACCCGCCCTCAATCTAAGAAAAGGGATGCCGAACATATGCTCAACATCCCTTTTCAATGATTCTTGTCCAATGGATCATACCTCCTATAACAATTTTTACAGAAAGTTCTTCAATATTCAGTTGTACTTTGGACCGTACCTCCTTCGTTTTATTTGATACTTTTATTATACACTCCGGCTAGCAGTTGTCAATTAACTGTCAAAATATTTATGAATTGTCTGTATTTTCAGTTAATTAAAACAGCCGCATCCGTGTAAGATTCCACAGATGCGGCCGATCCATATTTCACGGATCATCTCTTGTTGCTGCGTCTCCAAATGTGCATTTTCTCCGCCTCGGCGATCAGTTCATCCCTGAACTTGGGATGTGCGATATTGATCAGATCCTCCGCTCTCTGCCAGGATGTGCGGCCCTTCATCATAGCGATGCCGTACTCTGTCACGATGTACATGGAATTCGCGCGCGTATCGGTGACGATACTGCCGTTCGCCAGCGTGGGACGGATGCGGCTGACCAGGTTGCCCTGCTTGTCCGTGAAGGTGGAGGACATGCAGATAAAGGACTTGCCTCCCTTGGACGCATAGGCGCCGATGACGAAGTCGAGCTGTCCGCCTGCGCCGGAGATGTTCTTGGTGCCGGCGCTCTCCGCGTTGATCTGTCCGAACAGGTCACAGTCCACCGCGTTGTTGATGGAGATGAAATTATCCAGCGCACCGATCTGCTTGACGTTGTTGACGTAATCAACAGATGCGCTCATGCACTCCGGGTTGCCGTCCAGATAGTCGTACATCTTCTTCGTGCCTGCGCCGAAAGCATAGGTCTGCAGGCCTCTGTTGATATTCTTGTGGGCACCTGTGATCTTGCCGGCTTCCGCCATATCCACGAAAGCATCGACATACATCTCGGTGTGGATGCCCAGGTCCTTCAGATCGGACTCCGCGATCATCTTGCCGATCGCGTTGGGCATTCCGCCGATGCCCAGCTGCAGGCAGGCGCCATTGGGGATCCGGTCCACGACCAGCTGCGCGACGGCCTTGTCCACTTCCGTGCCGGGCTTTGCCGGAGGCATCGCATCGATGGGCTGGTTGTCGCCTTCCACGATCATATCGACATCGCTGATGTGCACATAAGCGGTTCTGTCGCCCATGCAGATGGGCATGCTCGTGTTGACTTCCACGATGACCTTCTTCGCCTTTTCGACGACCGCATATGTATGGCTCGCGCTGGGGCCCAGATTAAAGTATCCGTGCCTGTCCATGGGGCCGACCTGCATGATGGCCACATCCAGCGGGTCCTCTCTGTCCAGATAGTAGCGGGGAAGCTCGGAATACTTCACCGGTCCGTAAAAGCTCAGCCCTGTGGTCGCGGCCTTTCTCTCTACGCCGTTCATATGCCAGCTGTTCCAGATGAAGTGCTCCTGAGGATTCTCTATTTTGAAAATCTCAGGTGCGTGCATCAGGATGCCGCCGTAGATCTTCACGTCGTGCATCTCGGGCATTCTCTTGGCCAGCTCTCTGTCCACCGCGACGCTCGTGGTCGCGCACCAGCCGTAGTCTACCCAGTCGCCGTCCTGTATCACTGCCGCGGCCTGTGCCGCAGTCACCAGTTTCTGCTTATATTCTTCCGCATAGCCCATGTCTTCTTCCTCCGATTCTTTGTGATTACCTGTGACAGCCTTATCCGGCGCATATTTCACTCTACTTCCGCGCCAAAATATCGTATAGTGGTATTATACATCATCTGTTTCATTAAATCATCACTGATTACGGTTGACAAACGCATATTGGTTGTGTAAAATTCGGTTGTAAGCAATCAAATAGAGTGCTGCTGCGGATGAACACAATCCTCCCGGCGGTCAGCAAATGAATAGAACAACACTTTATCTATGAAAGGAGTTACACAATGGTCAACAAGTTTACAGAAGCTAATTTCGAAGCGGAAGTCCTTCAGAGCGATATCCCTGTATTTGTCGATTTTTATGCCGACTGGTGCGGCCCCTGCAAGATGATGAGCCCCGTCATCGACAAGCTCGCGGAAGAATATGATGGCAGGATCAAGGTCGGCAAGGTCAACGTCGACGAGAACAGCGATCTGGCTGTCAAATACGGCATCATGAGCATTCCCAACATGGTCTTCTTCAAGAACGGCCAGCCGGTGGACCGCGTGGTCGGCGCCATCCCGAAGCCCGCGATGAAGGAGAAGTTTGAGAAGAATCTTTGAGGTGCAGAGTATGTATGACCTGATCATCATCGGTGCCGGCCCCGCCGGCCTTTCCGCCGCCATCTACGCGTCCAGAGCCAGGCTGAACGCCGTCATCATCGAGCAGAACTACGTGAACGGCGGCCAGATCATCGATACGTATGAGATCGACAACTATCCGGGCCTTCCCGGCCTATCCGGCATGGACCTGGCCATGAAGATGGCGGAACACGCCGAAAAGCTCGGCGTCACGACCGTCAACGGCTTCGTCCAGAGTCTCGAGCTCACCGGCCCCGTCAAGAAAGTGGTCACAGACGAGGGCACCTATGAAGCCAAGGCTGTCATCATCGCCTCCGGCGCCACCCACAGCAAGCTGGGCGCGGAAGGCGAGAACCAGTATGCCGGAATGGGTGTGTCTTACTGCGCGACCTGCGACGGCGCCTTCTATCGCGGTAAGGACGTCCTTGTCGTAGGCGGCGGCGATGTCGCCGTGGAGGATGCGATCTTCCTTGCCCGCGGCTGCAGCAAAGTCTACGTCTGCCACCGCAGGGACGAGCTCCGCGCCGCCAAGATCCTGCAGGAAAACCTCCTTTCTCTCCCCAATGTGGAGATGGTCTGGAATTCCAACCTCAAGTCCATCAAGGGCGGTATGAAGGTCGAGCGCGCGACCGTCGTCAACAAGCTCGACGGAAGCGAGCGGACGATCCCGGTCTCCGGCGTCTTTATCGCTGTCGGCATCACACCCCGCAGCGAGTTTGCCCGCAACCATGTCGCCATGGATGAAAAGGGCTATATCATCGCGGATGAGACCGGCGCCACCAGCGTTCCCGGCGTCTTTGCCGCCGGCGACGTGCGCACCAAGCAGCTCCGCCAGGTCGTCACGGCCGTGGCTGACGGCGCCAACGCCGTCACCAGCGCTGAGAAGTATCTGCTGACGCTGTAAAACACAACAGTGGTAAGATTCTGCACAAAATGGCCCCCATTATCTCTTTCACGAGAAGGAGATAATGGGGGCTATCTGTCACACTCTGATCCGTTCATCCTCTCTCGGCTCTGAATCCCTCCAGAATCTGCATGCCGGCCGAGCAGCCGATGCGCGTCGCGCCGGCTTCGATCATGGCCTTGCAGGTCTTCCAGTCGCGGATGCCGCCTGCGGCTTTGACTTCCACTTCATCGCCGACTGTCTGTTTCATGAGGGCTACGTCCTCTACCGTGGCGCCGCCTGTGCCGAAGCCGGTGGATGTCTTGATGAAATCAGGTTTGGCGCGAAGAGATATTTTGGCGAGATGTTCGATCTCGGACTTCTCGAGGTAGCAGTTCTCAAAGATGACCTTGGAGAGCACGCCGGCCGAACGGCAGATATCCGCGATCGTCGTCATTTCGCGCTCGACATAGTCCCATTTTCCGTCCTTCACTGCGGTAATATTCGTCACATAGTCGATCTCGTCCGCGCCCTGGGCGATCGCCATGAGGACCTCGGTCCCCTTCTCCTCGATGGTATTCTGACCCAGAGGGAAGCTGATGCAGGGACCCACATGCACGTTGCTGCCCTTCAGGATCCAGCTGGCAAGGCGGGTGTGAAGGGGATTGATCGCGACCATTCTGAAGCCGTATTCCTTGGCCTCCTCGCAGAGCTTTGTAATGTCTGCCGTAGTGGCAAACGCCTTCAGATTGGTGTGATCGAACATGAAGCAAAGATCTTTTTCTGTCAGTTTGTTGATGTCAATCATAGTATATTCCTTTCCTCCGGGCACCTTTTGTGCGACGGAATTTGTGATCGATGCCTTTCTTTTTCGGACTGTCTATGAGATGATTTTATCAAATAACAGGAGGAAATTCCTATGGCTAATTATGATAAAAAAGTCCTCGATTGTTTTCTGAAGAACCAGCTGCAGCTCTTTCCCGAGAAGGTCGCCGAGACGCCCGAAGAGGCCGACGATTTTCTGGAGATGATGTTTGCTGTCGTTGTAAAAGGAAAGAGGAACGTCCGCAAATACTTCGAAGAGGCCGGCGTCGACATGACCGGCGAGGATATCATGCAGGCAAGTGAAGTATTTGACATCGGTGACGGCCGCTTCCTGATCGTGGAAGGCTGAAACCTGCGGCGGGCCGGCAGCATGTCCGTCTGCCCCGAAAGGAGGCTGCCGGTCACCCTCCGAACACCTCTTCCGCATAGTGTACGGTGGCCATCGCGTCCTTTGCATAGCAGTCCGCGTGGATCGCGTCCGCATATTCCTGCGTCATGACTGCGCCGCCCACCACGATCTTCGTGTCGGGCTTTTTTTCATGCATGAGACGGATCGTTTCTTCCATGCTGACGACGGTCGTCGTCATCAGGGCGCTGAGACCGACCAGCGCTATATTCTCTCTGACCGCCGTCTCCACGATCGTCTCCGGCGCCACATCTTTGCCCAGATCCAGGATCTCGAACCCATAGTTCTCCAGCATGACTTTGACGATATTTTTCCCGATATCATGGATATCGCCTTTCACAGTGGCGAGGATGATCCGTCC
>CACXGR010000166.1 GCA_902767235.1 uncultured Lachnospiraceae bacterium
TGTTTCGGCGGTAGCTTTTTTCTGAAAATCTGCTATAATAAGAATGTTTTGCAGGTTTATTAGGACTGCACAATTCGCAGGTGCGGAAAACGCCGGAAAGCCCGGCTTGTCCGGGACTGGCACGGAAACAGGAGGAGCAATCGGTATGGCCGAAAAAAAGGACAGAAATGATAAGAAATATGAGGGCATGAGCGCCAGCAAAGCCAAGCGCGAGCGCGCCAAGGACGAGCGCGCAGCTGCGAAGCGCAGCGCTGCCATGACCAAAGTGATCGCCGCGCTGGTCGTGATCGCGATCGTCGCACTGATCGGAGGAATATACGGAAGACGCTGGTACATTGAAAAGAATAAGACCGTGGCTTCCGAGGATTACAGCGCTTTTTTGAATGATGACGGCACGATCAAGGATCTGAACGTGAGCGATTATGTCAAGACCTTTGATGTGAACAGCGTCAAGATCGCCGCAGCCGATGTGGCATACACAGATGAGGAGATGCAGGAAGACATCGACAGCGAGCTGGAAGAGCACAAGGTGCTCAATACAGAAAAGACGCTCGAAGTAAAGGACGGCGACGAAGTCAACATCAATTATGTGGGCACCATCGACGGCGCGGAGTTCGACGGCGGAAGCGCTGAAAATTATGACCTGACGATCGGATCCGGGTCCTTTATCGATGACTTTGAGGAGCAGCTGATCGGAAAGCACCCCGGCGACCAGGTGACCGTGAACGTCACTTTCCCGGAGGAATATGAGAACAATCCCGATCTCGCGAACAAGGATGCGTCCTTTGCAGTCACGATCAACGGGATCAAGGAACTGCCTGAACTGACGGATGCTTTTGTGAAAGAGAATCTGTCCGAGCACGCGCAGACCGTCGAAGAGTACAAGCAGTATCTCAAAGATACCAACTATGAGAGCAAGATCTCCGAAGCGATCAGCAAGTACATCACGGACAATACGTCGGCGGACAAGTATCCGGGCGACTATATCAAGCATCTCAAATCTCTGCAGATGACACTCAACGAGCAGGAATTCAACTACATGAGCCAGATGTACGCCGCCTACGGCATGAACATGGATTATACAAGCGCCATGGAGTACAAAGGCGCCAAGACCACTGAAGAGTACGAGAAGATCCTGCAGGATGACGCGGAGAAAGCCTGCCTGCAGAACATGGCTTATCAGGACCTGGCAGCCCAGGCCGGCATCACCGTCACCGATGAGGCGTATGAGAACTTCAAGAAAGAAAACGGCGTGACGGATGAGGTCGAGGAAATGTACGGAAGACCTTATATCATCCAGCAGTACATCATGCCCGACCTGGTAAGGGATTACATCAAAGAGCATGTAACTGTAGAATAAGAGATACACAACAGAACGATTTGCCCCGGCCGGATAACAAAATATTGTCTTGCCGGGGCACTTTGGCATCAAAAGTGCCGAACACCCAAAGGAGGATAGGCATATGTTAGCATGTCCCGGATGTGGAGCAAATCTGACCTACAATATCGAGAAAGGACGTCTTTTCTGCTCTTACTGCAATACGGATTACGCACCCAGCGACAAAAGGCTCAAACAGCATATGGCCGGCGAGCAGCAGACGGCGCAGGAACAGCAGATCAACGCCACTGTCTTCACCTGCCCCCAGTGCGGCGGCGAGATGTACACGACGGACGTGGACGCCACGGCCTACTGCAGCTACTGCGGCGCCTCCAACGTCCTGCAGTCGCGGGTGGAAGGCATCGATGCGCCCCGGAAGATCATTCCCTTTACGGTCACAAAAGAGGAGTGTGTCAAGACCTTCAACAATCTTGCGAAAAAGACGCTCTATGCGCCCCGCGAGTTTAGAAGCGTCCGGGATGACGCAGACGGGAAAGGGAGCGCTGCGGAGAAGCTCAGACCCCTCTATGTCCCCTACCGCATCTATGACTTCGAGATGGAAGGGAACGCCGACATTCCCTGCAAGGCGACCTGGATCGACAACGCCGAGCGCATCACGGAGGAGAGAGAGATCCACTGCCAGATCAGAGCGGATTTCAAGAATATCGCCTTTGACGCTTCCGCTGCGTTTGACGATACTTTGGCGGAGCAGATCGCACCCTTTGACATGAAGGAAGGACGGGATTTTGACCCGGTGTATCTGGCGGGCGCCTACGCCAACATTCCGGATGTAGACGAGGAGACATACCGGCAGAAAGCGCTGGAATATGCGGCACAGAAGAGTGTTGACGCATTGGGGAAAAAGGACATGATGACGGAGGTCGAGCTGACGGGGTACGAGGACGGAAGTACGCTCGCAGACCATCTGCCTGTTCGGAAAGAGAGCAGCTATACGGCGCTCCTGCCGGTCTGGTTTATGTCCTTCCGCAGGGGAAAGCGCATCGCGTATGCGGCAGTCAACGGCTCCACCGGCAAAGTCTATTCGGACATACCGGTCAGCCTGCCCGCGTTCTGGATCGGCAGCTTTCTGACCGCGATCCCGATCTTCATCCTGCTCAACCTGTTTTTGACGCTTCAGCCCGCAAACGGACTTCTGGCGGCCTGCTTCCTGGCACTGGTCGGGGCAATTCTGTACGCGGGAAACTATATCACCATCCTCAGAAGAGAGGAGCATCTGGACGACACGGGCTATCAGGCGGCCGCCGGGCATACCGAAGTCAAAGCCGCCGCGGAGCAAAACCGTGTGATCCGATGGCTGAAGGGACAGGATGACCGATCCATCCCCAAGGTCAAAAGAGACTGGACCTATATGGTCATCCGGGCATTCGGGATGTGGCCCTATCTGCTCATCACGATCGCGGCGGCCGTGATGTTCCCGCCTCTGCTCTGGACCTTCATCGTGCTGGGAAGTGCGGTCTACTGCATCAGGAAGACGGGCGGAAGGATCGCCTTCTGGCCGGCCCTGCTCATCGCGGCTGCCGGCGCAGGAATGATCATGCGGGAGCTCCCGCTGGTCTCAGACCTGTGGTATTACGGCGGAACGACGGTGATCCTCTTTATCCTGGTGATCTCACTGACCAGGCTCCTTCACCAGTACAACCTGATGTCCACGAGACCGCTGCCGCTGCTCTTCAAGGACGGCAGGGCGCCCGGCGGCGATCGAACGGGATCCCGGGGCGGCGGTGCGAACGTCCTGCTTCTTCTGCTTGCCGGTGCAGCCGCGCTGCAGCTTCTTACTCCTTTTCACGCGCTGGCGGCGGGGGAGCCGGATTTCCCCTATTACACCAATGCGGAGACCGGATACAGATCTGCGGTGGTGGATGAGGAGGATCTTCTGAGCGAAGAGGAAGAGAACCAGCTCGCGTCGCAGCTGCAGGACCTGACGCAATACGGCAACGCCATATTCCTGTCCTGTAAGCAATACGATACCGACGAGTCACTGGAGTACGCCAAGCAGTGGTACTACGGGTACTTCGGCAATGAGAGCGGTACGATATTTGCGATCGACATGGGTGCAAGAAAAATAGCCCTGTATTCGGCCGGTGCGAACAATGAGATCATCCGGCGCGAAGAGGGCTATGTCATCACGGATAATGTGTACGCCTACGCATATGACGGAGAGTACTATCAGTGTGCGGCGTCGGCCTTTGAGCAGGTCGGAAGGCTGCTGCAGGGCGGGAAGATCGCGCGCCCGATGAAGTACATCAACAACGCGCTCCTTGCACTGATCCTGGCGGTCCTGATCAACTACGCGATCATTACCACCCAGGCGGCCAAGCGCCGGTCCAAACAGGAAAGGATCTTCGGAAACGCAGATTATCTGCCCACTGTCAGGGGAGCAAACTGGAGCGTCACGAAATCTGTCAGGGTCTTCTCCTTCACAGGGCTCTGCACGATCCTGGCGAGATTTATCATCAGGGCCATACTGGAGGGCTCTTCAAGCGGGGGAGGAGGAGGCAGCTCCTCAGGCGGAGGCGGTTTCTCCGGCGGCGGAGGCGGCGGTGCTTCGGGCAGCGGCGGAAGCCATCGCTTCTGAGATAACAGGTCAAAACAGCGCAGAAAAGCGCGCCGCATCGGCAAAGGATGCGGCGCGCTTTGTATTCTATGCTGTCTGACGCTGTCCGAGCAGGCATTTACAACATCTGTGCCAGCCTGTCCAGGAGCTTCATGGCGACACTCTCTTTGCTCATGATCTCCAGCTGCTGTGTCTTGTCGGCTGTGATCAAGGTCACCACGTTCGTGTCCGTGCCGAAACCGGCACCGGCGACTTTTACGTTGTTCCCGACGATCATGTCGAGATTCTTCTTCATGAGCTTGCCCCTGGCCCGGTTCTCCATATCGGAGGTCTCCATGGCGAAGCCGCAGAGAATCTGTCCTTTCCTCTTGTGGTCGCCGAGGTATTTGAGCGTGTCCTCGGTGCGCTCCAGGGAGATACTCAGGTCGTCATCGGATTTCTTGATCTTCTCGTCGCTGACACAAGCGGGGCGGTAGTCTGCGACAGCCGCCGCTTTGATGATGATGTCCTGCTGATCGGAGACAGCCGTGACCGCGTCAAAGAGGTCGCGGGCGGACTTTATGGGCACCAGTTTGACGCCCGGAGGCGGCGTCAGCGAGACGGGGCCTGAGACCAGGGTCACATCGGCGCCACGGAGGGCGGCTGCTCTCGCGATGGCGTAGCCCATCTTGCCGCTGGAGTGGTTGGTGATGAAGCGGACCGGGTCGATGGCCTCCTGGGTGGGCCCGGCGGTTACCAGGACCTTTCTGCCGGCCAGATCTTTCTCACAGGCGATCTGCGCCAAAATACAGTCCACCAGAAAGGCCGGCTCAGGGAGCTTGCCCCTGCCCTCGTCGCCGCAGGCAAGATGCCCGCTGGAGGGCTCGATGATCTTGACGCCGCGCTCCTTAAGGAGCGCGAGATTGGCCTGTGTGGCGGGATGCTCGTACATTCTCGTGTTCATGGCGGGAGAGACGAGGACGGGACAGGTGCAGGCCAGGAGCGTAGTCGAGAGCATGTCGTCCGCGATGCCGCACGCCATCTTGGCGATGATATTGGCCGTGGCCGGCGCAATGATCGCGAGATCCGCTTTTTTGGCCAGTGAGATATGCTCCACTTCCATGGGATGATTCCGGTCGAAAGTATCCGTGATGCACTTTCTGCTCGTCAGCGTCTCGAAGGTGATCGGCGCGATGAACTGTGTCGCGTTCTCTGTCATGATCACGTGGACTTCCGCATGCTGCTTGACGAGACGGCTCGCGAGGTCGGCGGCCTTATAGGCGGCAATACTGCCTGTGACGCCGAGCAAAATGGTTTTTCCCTTCAGCATATTCCTTTTCCTTTCCAAGTGACCGCCGGTCAGCTGTTTCTTTCATAAATGTATAAGAGGCCGCGCAGAAGGAGATCGTCGTCGAGTATGATCTCATGCCTGCACAGAGGAACGATCGCCGAGGCCAGCCCGCCGGTGGCAATGACGGTGGCCGTGGATCCGATCTCTTCCTCGATGCGGTCGATCATGCCATCCAGCATGGAGGCGTTGCCGTAGAGGATGCCGCTCTTCATGCAGTCCAAAGTGTTCTTGCCGATCAGGCGCTTGGGCGGATCCAGGCTGATCCTGGGCAGCTGGGAGGTCCTGCTGGTCAGGGAATCTAAAGAGACGCGAAGTCCCGGCAGGATCATTCCGCCGCAGTAGTTCTTGTCCTTGTCCACGAAGGTGATGGTCGTGGCGGTGCCCATGTCGATCAGGATCAGAGGACAGGTGTAGTCGCGCACGCCGGCAACGGCAGCGACAATGAGATCCGCGCCGACCTGGGCGGGATTGTCCATGCAGATCTTGAGGCCGTTTTTGAGGCCGGGTCCCACTATTTTGACATTGCAGGATACGATCTTGCCGAGCGCCTCGGTCATGATGGCCGTGATGGGCGGCACGACGGAAGCGATGATCGCTCCAGAGACATCGGAGCGGTCGATCCCGTGAAGATCCAGAATGTTCTTAAACAGGAGCGCATATTCCAGCGCAGTTTTGCTGTGATCGGTGGAGAGACGCTCGGAAAAGAGGATCTTCTCCTTGTCGATGCAGCCGATCACCATGTTCGTGTTTCCGATGTCGATCGCGAATAGCATTGCACACCTCCGTAAAAATTCTGTGTCGGGGTTTGTATTGAGTTAGCGGTTTATATAATGGAGCCCCTGCCCGCGCAGCGCCGCGACAGGCAGGGACTTCTATATGTTTCTCTATTATGGTCTTATCATTCTCAGTTGGAGCCGGCAACGGCAGTCGTCTGACGAAGCACGCCGGATTTGATGAGCGCCGAGGTGATGACGGTGACGAGGATCGCCGCAGCAATGGCCTCCGGTACGCCGGAAGCGGCGACGGTCCCCATGACGAGGCCGAAGACAGCTTCCATGCCGACGTTCTTGACCTGCGCATACTGCTGTGCGAAGAGCAGGTAAATGCTTCCCATGACGAAGATGGTGTTGGTCATGGAGCCCACAAAACCGGTGACCGCAAGGCGGACAGGCGTGGGGACACTGAGCTTTTTCAGCCAGATGGATACCCAGCCGGATACCACGCCGATCATGATGCGGCAGCCGATGCTGACCCAGATGGCTTTCAAAACGCCGACGAGGCCGGTCGTACTAAGGAAAGGGGAAAATGCAAAAGAAAGAAGGGTCGGAGCCTGCGTATTACTGATCATAGAGCAGATTCCGAAGACAGCGCCCAGAAACGCGCCGGCCATGGGGCCGAGGACGATCGAGCCGATGATCACGGGGATGTGGACGGTGGTCGCCTTGATGATCGGGAGCTGGATCATTCCGAGCGGCGTGTTGGCCAGCAGGATCACGATCGCAGCCATGAGGGCAAGGGTCACCATGTAACGTGTGTCTTTTTTGATATTCATTTGTCTGTCTCCTTGTTATTATTCCGCCTGAGCGCGGATACAATACAATGGAACGGCGCTGTTCCTGTTTCCTTGTGGAGTATAACATTGATAAGAGTATAACACAACGAAAAACACAAATAATACACAAGTATCGCACAGGTCAAATCGGAAAGATAAAGTGGAAACAATGATTTATTGACATTTCCATCGATAAAAACCATACTTATAGAACAGGATGCTGCCAACTGATTCAGGCGGCATCCTGCTCAGATCCACACCGCGTTAAACTGCAGTGTGGACATTTACACAGAAACGGAGGACAAATCTATGTCATTTGCTGTCTATGCGGATGGAAGTGCCAATCTGCCGCAGGAGATGCTCGAAGGCATTTCGCTCCTGCCCTGTGAATATACAGTTGACGGTGAGCCGCGCGAATACAGAGGAGATGTCGATCACTTCGACGGACACGCCTATTACGAGGATCTGCGCAGGGGAAGAAAGGTCAGCACCAGTCTTCTCAACTCCCAGGTATTTATCTCGGCCTTTACGCCCGTACTCGAAAAGGGGACGGATATCATATATATCTCCATGAGTTCGGGGATCAGCGGAACCTACAATGCGGCCATGAACGCGGCATCGGAACTGATGGAGGAATTTCCGGAGCGCTTTGTCCATATCGTGGACTCCCACGGATGCGGCTTTGGAAACGGCCTTCTCGCTGTGAAAGCGGCTCAGCTGAGCCGGCAGGGCGTCGATGTGAGAGAGGCGGCGGCGATCGTCGACGCGGAGGTCCCCCACACCTGCCAGTACTTTACAGTCGACGACCTGAACTTCCTCAAGAGGACGGGGCGCGTCAGCGGCGCCACCGCGATGATCGGAACGGTACTCAATATCAAGCCCATTCTCTTTGGGGACAGCACCGGACACATCGTCGCCTGCACCAAGGTCCGCGGCCGCCGGAAGTCCATCGAGATGCTGGCCGCCAAGTACAGAGAGAAGAAGCTGGATTCACCGGAGCAGAAGATCTGTATCTCCCACGGAGACTGCCCGGAAGACGCGCAGGCACTGGCGGCGATGGTCCGTGAGATCACCCCGGGCGTCCCGGTCACGATCTGCCAGCACGAGCCTTTTTCCGGCTCCCATGTGGGACCCGGCATGCTGGGCCTCTTCTTCAGAGGCGTCGAGCGATAGATGCGGGCTGACAGCATCCCATGCAGTCAGCGCAAGACTTGACAGGAAAAACAGATCCGCAAGGGAGGTAGAGAGATGGGGCTTTTCTTTAACAGGGACAAAAAAGCAAACGGGTCAGGTGTGGAGAGATCTTTTGCCAATACGTATGACAAGGAGAAAGTAAAGCCGGCGATCCGCTGCAGCATCTGCACCGGCGAGCAGGTGGCGGGATTTCTCGATAAGCGGTCGGGCAAGTTCGAGGAGATCGCGCTGATCAGGCAGCCCGGTGACCTCGAGGACTTCAAAAAGAGGTACGGGATCGCCGGAGAGGTGGAGAAGTTCTACTGACGTTCGCCCCGGACGCAGGGCGGCGGGACGGTCCCCGCGAGAATTTACTAAATATTCATATTTTTCAAGCCTCTTTTGATATATAATAGATTTGGGTATGATATTTTGTTCGTATCTATAGATTCTAACTATATATCAGGAGGTAATTGGTATGGCAGTTAATCGTTTTGTGCTTAACGGGATGTCCTTCCACGGACACGGTGCGATCAATGAGATCCCTGGAATCGTCAAATCCAAGGGCTTCAAGAAGGCGTTTGTCGCTTCGGACCCGGATCTGGTCAAATTCGGCGTTACCAACAAGGTCACAGATCTTCTGGCAAAGAACGGCATTGAGTTTGAAGTGTATTCCAACATCAAACCCAATCCCACGATCGAGAA